>NZ_JBFBBQ010000053.1:0-65734 GCF_040682775.1 Amycolatopsis sp. NPDC051106
CCCGGTGCGGTTGCCTAAACTCTCCCGGCGAGGTCGCCGGTCCCGCTGCACCAGATCCACACCGTTGGCCGCGGCGCCACCGTCCCCCCCGCGGCCGCTCAGCGCTGAGCGGCCGCCGGAAACACGTGTGCCCCGCCCGGATCACCGGGCGGGGCACACGTGTTTCGCGGGTCAGCTGGCGTCGTTCCGAGGAGCGAAGCGCTTGCGGGACCAAGCGGCGAGCGCGCCCGCCACTACAACAGCGATTCCGGTTTCGACGATGAGTGCGGCGAACACCATGTGCTTCCTCCTCGGGTTCTCGGGCCGGCGGCTGAGCGTCCGGCTGAGCAGTTGTCCGGTGCCCGATCGGAACACCACCCGGCATATCGCCACGACCCGGCCCGGTATTTCGTCGGAAACCCACTTCGGCGCGGTGATCTGCGCCACGCCGCTGACCTGGGGAAACATCTAGCGCGAGGTGGTGGCGACGGGCGCTTCCCGGCCAGTATCGGTCGGACTCGCCGAGGGTGGCGACGTCGGCCGCTCCGCCTTCCGGGTGGACGGGGTCGGCACCGTCGTCTTCGACGTGCGCGCCGGCGTCCGGCCCGGCTGGGCCTCGGGCGGCGGCGCGATCGAGGTCGCCGGTACCTCGCTGGGCGGCAGCGGGCTGGGGGCGGTGGTGCCGATCGTGGACAGCACCGGGCCGGCGGGTTGCACGGGGTCGGGCGGCCCGGCGCGGTGACCGGCCAGGAAACCGGCCACCGCGAGGATCACCGCCGTCGCCGTCGAGGTGCCGGCGACCGCCCAGCGCTTGCGTCGTCGCCGGACCCGGCCGCCGCGCTCGATCACGTCGGTGGCGTCGAGGCGCATCGGCGGCTGCGAGCCACCGGCCGCGCCGGTCAGGAACGCGCGGACGTCGTCTTCGGGGTCCATGTTCGTCACCTCCCCTCCGTGGTCGCGCTGAAGCTCAGCGCGCCGTAGTGCGGGCCGAGCCGGTTGCGCAGCGTCGCCAGGCCCCGGGAGGCCTGGCTCTTCACCGTGCCGGCGCTGCAGCCGAGTGCCCGCGCCGTCTCTTCGACGCTCAGGTCTTCGAAGTACCGCAGCACCAGCACGGCGCGCTGCTTGGGGGCCAGTACGGCCAGCGCCTGCCGGACCAGCGTGTCCTGCTCGCTCCCGGCGTGTTCCGCCGGGAGTTCCGGTGGTGCATCGGTGAGCCGCTCCCGTTTCCACCTGCTGCGCCGGTGCTCGGCGAGGAACGTGCGCAGCACGACCTTGCGGGCGTAGGCGTCCAAGGCGTCGTGGCGCGACAGCCTCGGCCAGGCGAGGTAGAGCTTGAGCAGCGCGGCCTGCGTGAGGTCCTCGGCCTGGTGCCAGTCGCCGCAGAGCAGGAAGGCCGTGGACCGCAGGCTGTGCGCGCGCTCGCCGAAGTACCGGGCGAACTCGCCGTCCCACGGCGAGCCCGGCCCGGTCGACGGACGGGAGCGGGAAATCACCTGGTTACCGGGTCTCCCACACGGCCGGCAGGTGCAGGTCACCGGTCGGACCCGCGGGCACGGCCCGCGGAACGCGCTGCGGGCGAGTGCTGGGAGCCTTCGTGGCTTCGCGCGGCGGCGCGGGCACGGCGGTCGGTGCCTCGGCCGGCTTGCGGGTGTCGGTCGGCATCGCGGACGGCGGCTGGGTGGGCCGGGTGGTCGCGGACGGTGCCGGCGGCTGCGCCTCCGAAGCCAGCGCGATGCCACCGGTCAGGGCACCACCGGCGAGCACGAGAGCGCCGAGGGAAAGGGCGATACGGATACGCAAGACAGCTCCTCTTCTCGCGGGCGCGGCCGTCGATCGCCGCGCCTCTGCCCTTAGTCATGCGCCGGGTGATCACCGGGGTTGCATCGAGTTTGCGCTGATCTTCAAGACGTTCGGTGGCGAGTTCGGTGGCCCGCGATGGGGTCGCCTCCGGTGCAGTGAATGACTCATTCCTGGCGTCGGACGCCAGGAATGAGTCATTCACTGCGTTCCTGCGGCCACGCGGCGAGCCGGTCGGCGTGGGGTGAACCCCGGAAACCGCGAACGGCCGGGAAGTCCGCGAGGGACTTCCCGGCCGCCCGGTGTTCGTGAAAGGTCTCAGCCGGCCAGCGCCGACAGCTTCTGCCAGCTCGCCCAGTCGTACGTCCAGTCGCTGTAGTCGCCGTCCTTGGCGGTCAGCGTCTGCGTGCTTCCGGTGATCTCGACGGGGTCGCCCGTGAGCACACCGTCGTAGTACTCCTTGGCCCGCGCCGGCGAGAGGTTCAGGCAGCCGTGCGAGACGTTCTTCTTGCCCTGCGCCCACACCGAGGCCGCCAGGCCGTGGATGAACTCGCCGTTGTTGGAAATCCGGACCGCCCACGGCACCACGACGTTCTCGTAGTGGTACTTCGGGTTGCTCATCGCGTACGTGGACTGCTTGCCCATCACGACGTGCACGCCGCTGTGGGTGACGCGGCCCGGGTCGGAGTCGAGGCCGTAGCTCACCGGGTAGTCGGCGATCTGCTGGCCGTCGCGGATCACCTGCATCGTGTGCTGCGTGGTGTTGCCCTTGACGATCTGCGAGCGGCCGATGGCGAAGCTGGCCGACACGTCCTGCTTGCCGTACACGCCTTCGCCGATCTTGACGCCGTAGATCTTGGCGTTGACCTTCACCGTGGTGCCCGGCTTGTAGTACTCCTTGGGCCGCCAGTGCACCGAGGTGTCGCCGTTCATCCAGCCCCACGAGCCTTCGGTCTTCGGCGTGGTCTCGACCGAAAGCGCCTTCTCGACGGAAGCCTTGTCGGTGACGCGGCTCGGGAAGGTCAGCGCGATCGGCATCGCGATGCCGTACGTCTGCCCGTCGCCGACGTTCAGGCTGGCCGACATCTGGCGCTTCGGCTTCACCGTGGTGAACGCGCCGCCGATCGGCACGTTCTTGCCGTCAGCGCCCTGCGCCTGGCCGGACCAGGTGTAGGTCTTGCCGTAGCCGAGCTGCTCGGTGGTGTTCCAGCTCTTCTTGTCCGCCGACGTCTGACCCTGGACCTGCTTGCCCTCCGGGTTGGTCAGCGTGACCGAGACGATCGTGCCGCTGTCGACCTTGACCTCGACGGGTTCGCCGGGCGGCACGTCCTGCGCGCCGCCGGCCGGCGTCACCGTCAGTTTCGCCGGCTGCGCTGTGGGCGCGGGCGCGGAAGTCGGGCCCCCGCCCGACGTCCCGCTCGCCGACACCGTCGGTTCACTGCTGCACGCCCCCAGCGTGAGCACGGCTACCAAGCCCAATGCCACAGCAGCGCCCCGGCGCCGCGTGGATGTCCTCACCGTCAACCCATTCCCCTTTGCCCCTTTGGTACTACCCCTCAACGAGACGTCTCGTGGACCTGCGACGTTGAGCGAGATCGGCGTGACGAAGGTCACAACCGCTTGCCGACGCTGCTTCACGGAGGGGGCACGAGCGACTGCGAGCCGTATCCGGTGATCACGGTGTCGCTGTGCTGCGCAAGACTAACCGGTGGGTCCGACAGAACGGGGCCGGAGCCCTACGACGTTCCGGTGACCTTGGCCCGGACCGGCGTTTTTCGCCTCGATCACGGGGTTCAACTTTGGCCAGATCCCGGTAGTCTGCTTGCAGGCCGTCGTTTTGCGTGTTCGTGGCTTCACACTCGCGGAACTTCTGACGCGAGCCATGGAGCCGACACGCTCTTGACTCGACTCGTTGGAACCGCCCGGGACGGCCGGGGTGCCGCTTCGGTGGCATTCGAAGCGGATCTGTGTAACGAGGAGAACAGCGGTGGCGCAAGGCACTGTGAAGTGGTTCAACGCGGAGAAGGGCTTCGGCTTCATCGCGCAGGACGGCGGCGAAGGCGACGTGTTCGTTCACTACTCGGAGATCGAGGGTCGTGGCTTCCGCACCCTCGAGGAGAACCAGCGAGTGGAGTTCGAGGTCGGCCAGGGCCAGAAGGGCCCGCAGGCCCAGAAGGTCCGCGCGATCTGAGAGACAGGCCCTTTAGCGTTGTCTTAAGGCCTGAGCGAAGGGCCCCCGGTTGCTGCCGGGGGCCCTTTCTCATGCGTGTTCGAGTTCAGCGGTGCCCGACGGCCGGCGCGTCGAAGGCGTCGGCGGGGAAGTGGAACTCGTCGGTGAGGTCGGTGAGGTCGCCGGTGTGCTGCCGCTGGTCCTGCAGCGAGGCGGCCTGACCTTCCCAGTTGAGCCGCTCGAGGATCCATTCCTGGGCGAGCGCCTGGGGCGAGATGTCCCGATCGGCGGCGATGTCCTTCAGCTGCTGGTTGGCGATGAGGCTCATCCGCAGCTGGATGACCTGAGCTTCCCCGAACCGCTTACCGGTCCCGGTGCTCTCGTTGTCGGCATCGGGTGCCAGGGCGGCGAGGTAGGAGGTGAGTTCCTTGTCCTCGACAACGCCATCGTCCGCAGGCTTCGCGGCACCACGATGGCGTCCGGAGGACGCGGCTTTGAGGTTCGTCCGGCTGCTCAAGCGGCCAAGGGAGGGGAGAGGCACGCCAGTCACGATAACGGTTAGGTCTCACCCCGCAAAACACTGTGAGCCACGACACGCCAACCGCATTCCCCATTCAGCCCAACCGCCACCCATTCAGCCCAACCCACCTCAAACCCAGCGCAACCACCCTCTAACGCAACGAGTCGATCACAAGGCCAGAGCGCCATGTGCGGGCCTCAGAAGGAATGGCTACACGGAAGGCGCGGCTAGGGGTGGCTAGCCGCAAAACGGATGAGGGCGGCAAGGCTCAGCCGTTGGCGGCAGAGCGGAGGAGGGGCGGGGCGGTCGGCGCGGAGGGAAGGGCTGCACGGGCAGGCGCGACGAGGGGCAGAAACGGATGAAGGAGGCAAGGGCCCGGCTATTGGCGGCGGAGCAATTGATCAGGGGCGCCGGCTGCTGGCAGGAGAGGGAGCGCGCGAGGGCGGGCAATTGGCTGCAGAAGGAGGGGTTGCAGGGGGAGGCGCTAGGGAGGTGGCGCCTAGCCGCAGAGCGGACGAAGGAGGCGGCCCGGCCGCTGACAGCAGAGCAAGGGCAAGGGGTGTGAGCTAGCGGCAGCAGGGAGAGGCGCGCGAAGGGTGGAGTCGGCCGCGGAAGGAAACGGGAAGAGAAGGCCGCACAGGGCAGAGAAGGGTCCGCCAGCGCCCAGCAACCAGCTGGAGGGAGCGCCAGGGGCCGGCGGTCGGCTGAGAAGTGGAGGAAGGCCGGGCGGTCAGCGGGACTGCAGGGGCACGGCGGAGCGAGCGAGCGACCGGCGGGCGGCAGAACGGATGAAGGGGGGCAGTCAGCAGGACTGCAGGGGGCACGGCGGAGCGAGCGCGCGCCAGCGAGCGACCGGCAGAACGGATGAAGGATGAGCGGTCAGCGGGACTGAGGAGGAAGGCGAAGCGAGCACGCGCCAGCGGGCGGACATCCACGCAACTGAGGGGAGGGCGCGCCAGCGCCCAAGCCCGGGGAAAGCCGCCAGGGCGCCCAGCGCCCGAGGCGAAAACCCAGCCACGCTGGAAGCCGCACCAGAGGCACCGTGGGGGGTCCGGGGGGCTCGGCCCCCCGGGTAATACGCCGAAATGAAGCGGGTGGCGAAGGGCGAAGCCCGAGCAACCCAAGAAATGGAGGACCCCCGCGCCAGGGGGAGGAACGCGGGGGTCGGAGGGGATCTCCACAGGCGCTGACCGGGGGTGTGTCAGCACTTCGATTGTTGCACGAGTTCCTCGCTTGGGCGAGTGGGCGCGGGAAATTTCCGCGCCCTCTGTCACTTCCGGGGCAGGTGACCGTCGTTCGGGTGGTCCCGTTCTCTCTCCGTGCTGATTGCGCTGCGTTGAGCGGAGCGTGGCCTCAGGTTCACTCTCCGGGGGGCTGTGTGTGGCGGCCGGTGCTGGTTAGCCTCGCGGCCAAGCTGTTGTGAGCCGTTTGGAGGGGCTATGAGCGGGTCTGTTGAAGTGCGGCAGTTCCTCCTTCGGTACGAAGGTGCCGATGGGGGGAGTGCTCCGTTCGCCGGGGGGTTGCCGGCGCAGCGGAGTGGGGCCGCGGATGCGCAGCGGGTGTCGGATGATCAGGTTCGGCGGGCTCGGCTGGCGGTGGCGAACGGTGCGCTGGGGGTCGAAGACTGCGTGCAGTTGCTGGAGATGCTGGGTCTGAACCTGGATGAGGACGGGCAGGCGCCGGTTCAGCGTTGAGTGGTGGGCCGGTGGGTCCGGTGGGCGGCTGTGGGTGCCGCCGGGCCTGTCCGGTGACGTTCGTGCTGGTTGTCGCCGTTTTCGGTGAGTGATTCCCGAGGTTGTCCGGGTGTCTTGACGCTGGTTTCGTAACACTGTTACGTTTGCCGGGTCGAAAGGGGACGACCATGACGGCGAACCGGATCCGGCCGGTGGTGCAGGTGCTGGGCGGCAGGTTCATGACCTCGCCGGAACTGGCGGCGGTCGAGGCGGAGGTGGGACTGCCGTCGCGTTCGCTGTACGTGCGGGGGCGCTCAGCGGTGCTCGGGGACGTGCCGCCGAAGGTGGCCGCGGAGCTGTTCGGGATCTTCCCGCACTGGCTGTTCGACTTCGTCCTGCCGCCGGCGACGGCGGCCCTGGACGCACCCGCGGCCGTCCGCGCCTACACCGAGTCATCGGCTCGGTGGTCGCGCGTCAACCTTTCGGCCGTATCGGAGCCCGGCCGTCCGGCGGATCTGCTGTTCCGCGTCGTCGACGCGGCGGACGCGAGCGGGCTGGCGCTGTTCGCGGGCTGGAGGAACGCGGCGCGCCCTTCCGGGGACGTCGAACGGCTCGGGTTCGCGCTGATGGTCTTCCGCGAGCTGCGCGGCGGCCTGCACTTCGCGGCCCTGCGGGCGATGGGGCTGACGGTGCCCGAGGCGGTGATCGCGGACCCGGAGGGCGGCCGTGAGCGGCTGCTGCGGACGGCGTGGCCGGCGGAGGCGGCCGACGAACTGGTGGCGGCGGCTTCGCGGAAGCCGGATCTACGCGCCCGCTGGCAGCGCGCGGAGTCCCTGACGGACGATCGGATCGACGAGCTCTTGGCGTCGGCGCTGACGTCGTCGGAGCAGGTTGAGCTCGAAAGCCGCCTGATTGAGCTGTTTGCGCAGGTCGCGGCTTCCTCGGGGGCTTAAGGGAACCCCCCTGCAAAGCGGTGGCGGCGTGCCCTATGCTTGTAATCGCTCCCGGGGGGACCTGAGAGCGCGGTCGGTCGGTCACCCGAAACCGGCCGGGCTCCCATCGTCCAGCGGCCTAGGACTCCGCCCTTTCAAGGCGGCAACGCGGGTTCGAATCCCGTTGGGAGTACGCAGTACAGTAGTAGAAGCAAGATCGCAGTACGCAAGGCCCTGTGGCGCAGTTGGTTAGCGCGTCGCCCTGTCACGGCGAAGGTCGCGGGTTCGAGTCCCGTCAGGGTCGCAAGATCGTTCGGCTCCAGGCCGGCGTTCCCGGCCAGGTAGCTCAGTTGGTACGAGCGTCCGCCTGAAAAGCGGAAGGTCGCCGGTTCGACCCCGGCCCTGGCCACCGCTACGAAAACCGCCCCGAACATTCGGGGCGGTTTTTTCGTCTGCGGGTTCAGTTCGGGTGCGGGACCACGACGATCTGGTCCTCGTCCTCGTAGATGACTCGCCCCGGCGGACTCCTTGAACCAGGCGGTCGCGCCCGGGTTGACGGCGTGGTCGTAGACGGCCGGATCGACCGTGGCGGGATTCGTGTAGTGCGCCTCGTACCAGGCGTGGTTGGTCCGGCGGAACTCCTCCTGCCCGGGAGTCAGCCTGCCGGACCGGCTGAGGTTGTTGATCAGGCCGAAGAAGCCGGGGTGCCGGCCTTCGTCGTTGGGCTCGGTGCTTTGGAATCGGACGTACGCCATGGAGAAGTCCTAGCGGATTCGGCGAGAACTAGGCCGAACGAGTGAACCGCGAACGCCCGTGTCCGGTCCACCCCACCGGCTCCGACCACCCGGCGAAAGGCAGCCCACCCCGGGCCGCCACCCACACCGGGGAGCCGACGTGCGATACCTCCTTGCCCTCCACATGAACCCGACCCTCTGGGACACCCTCACCGACGACCAGAAGAACGGCGTCTACGAAGGCCACGGCGCCTTCATCAAGACCGTCACCGACACCGGCGAGATGGTCGAGACCAAGGCGCTCGCCGAGGCCGCCGGAACCAAGACCGTCCGCGTCCAGAACAGCGCGACCCGGGTCCAGGAAGGCGCCTTCGTCGAGTCGGATGCCTTCCTCTGCGGCTACTACGTCGTCGATGTCGCAAGCGAAGAACGCGCCGTCGAACTCGCCGCGATGATTCCCGATGCGCAGTACACCGCCGTCGAGGTGCGGAAGATCGTCCACGAAGGTTGACCTCCAGCGAGGTCGAGGTTGCACTCTGGAACCCATGACCAGCGAGTGGGGAATCGACGCCGTCGACCTGGACGCCTACCTGACGAGGATCGGGCAGAAACCGCGGCCGCCGTCCGAGAGCGCGCTCGCGGATCTCATGCGCGCTCACGTCCAGGCCATTCCGTTCGAGAACGTCGACGTCGTTCTCCGGCAGCACCAAGGGATTTCCCTCGACGTCGTGAGCGCGAAACTCGTCGGACGGCGGCGGGGCGGCTACTGCTACGAACAGAGTGGCCTCTTCGCCGCCGTCCTCGAGCAGCTCGGCTACCCCGTCCACCGGCTCGCCGCGCGCGTCCAGCCGCGGCGGCCGGGGCCGTACACCCACATGACGCTGGTCGCGGAGGCCGACGGAAGACGCTTCCACGCCGACGTCGGGTTCGGCGCCGGGATCCTCGCCCCGATGCCGCTCGTCGACGGCCAGGAAACCGACCAGGCCGGCTGGCCGCACCGGCTGACCGAAAAGGACGGCTGGTGGACGCTGAAGAAGGGCGACGAGGACCTGCTCGACTTCCGGCTCGACGGCATGCACCCCATCGACTACGAGGTCTACCACCACTACACGTCGACCCACCCGAAGTCGCCGTTCACCGGACGGCTGGTGATCATGACGCTCGAACCGGGCGTCAGCCGGAAGCTGCTGGGCCGTGAGCTGACGGTCGAAAAGCCCGATGGCAGCAGCGAAACCACCACCGTCGCGCCGGAAGAACTCGATGCCACCCTCAAGGACTTCGGCATCGAGCTGACGCCGGACGAACTGAGAAGGCTCAGAGAGATCTACTGACCGAACAGCTCGGCCGCCGGCACCGGGCGGCCCAGGTGGTAGCCCTGCGCCTGGTCGCACCCCAGCGAACGCAGCAGGTCCAGCTGCTCCGCGGTCTCGACGCCCTCGGCGATCACCGTCAGGTCGACGGCGTGGGCCATCGCGATGATGCTCGTGACGATCGCCGCCGCGTCGCGGGATTCGGCGATGCCGGTGATGAACGAACGGTCGATCTTGAGCGTGTCCAGCGTCAGCCGGCGCAGCTGCGCGAGCGACGAATACCCGGTGCCGAAGTCGTCGATCGCCAGCAGCACGCCCAGGGAACGCAGGGACGCCAGCACTTCGCCGGCCGCTTCCTGGTCGCGCATCAACGCGCTTTCGGTGACCTCCAGGCAGAGCGCGCCGGCCGGCAGCCCGGTGTTGGCCAGCGCGTCCTGCACCGCCGGCACCAGGTGCGGGTCGTCGAGCTGGCGGGTCGAGAGGTTGACCTTCAGCGTGAGGTCCAGACCCTGGTCACGGCGTCGCGTGGCGAGCTCGCGCGTCGTCGCGCGGAGCATCTCCTTGCCGATCACGTTGATCAGGTCGCTCTCCTCGGCGAGCGGGATGAACTCCACGGGCGAGATCGCGCCGTGCCGGGGGTGCGTCCACCGCAGCAGCGCCTCGACCGCGACCATCTCGCCGGTCCGCAGGTCGACGACCGGCTGGTAGGCCGGCCAGAGCTGGCCGTCGTGCACCGCGTCGCGCAGGTCCTGCTCCATCCGCAGCCGCCGCTGCATCCGCTCGCGCAGGCCGACGTCGAAGAAGTGGTGGCGGCCCCGGCCGAGCGTCTTGGCCTGGTACATCGCGACGTCGGCGTCGCGCAGCAGGTCCTCGGCGCTGCGGCGGTCGGCGCTGCCGACGAGCACGACGCCGATGCTCGCGTCGAGGTGCAGCTGCCTGCCGAGCACGCCGATCGGCTCGGCCAGCGCGGCCCGCAGGTGCTCGGCCAGCGCCCGGACCTCGCCGGGTTCGGTGACCTCGCCGGTGACGACGACGAACTCGTCGCCGCCGAGCCGCCCGACCAGGTCGTCGCGGCCGGAGCAGCGGCGCAGGCGCTCGCCGACGATCCGCAGCACCTGGTCGCCGACCGAGTGCCCGAGCGAGTCGTTGATGACCTTGAACTTGTCCAGGTCGAGGAACAGCACGGTGACCGCGCCGCGCTCGCGGACGTCGAGCCTGCCGAGCACCAGGGTCCGGTTGGCCAGCCGGGTGAGCGGGTCGTGCGTGGCGTCGTGCGCGAGCCGGGCGCTGATCGCGCGGGTCTCGGTGATGTCGGTGAACGACGTGACCACGGCCAGCGCCGCCGGGTCGTCGGGGTTGAGCAGCCGCGAGGTCAGCGACACCCAGACGTCGCGGCCGTCGGGCCGGCGCAGGCGCACGACCAGGCCGTTGTGCGTGACGCCGGTGCGGCGCGTCCGCACCGACGGCGTCTCGTCCGGCGGGATCCACTGCCCGGACTCGGTGAACAGCACGAGCGTGTGGCACGGGACGCCGATCAGCTCGGCTTCGGTGACGCCGATGATCCGGCAGGCCGCCGGGTTCGCCGCTTCGATGAGCCCACCCGGGCCCATGACCAGCACACCTTCGTCGAGGGACGCGACCACCGTGCGGTAGTTCTGCTCGGCCCGGCGGCGCGCGGTTTCGTCGGCGCAGACGAGCACGTACCCGTCGTTCATCTCAGCTGCCGAAACGCGGACCGCCAAGGGCGCGCCGTCCCGCCGCCGGTGCACCGCTTCGCTGACCCCGCCGCCGCGCAGGTCGAGCGGCGCGCCGACCAGCTCGCTCGCCCGCCGTCCGACGGCTTCGGCCGCGGTCCAGCCGTACACCGCTTCGGCCGCCGGGTTCCAGCTGGTCACGACGCCTTCGCCGGTCGTCGCGATCAGCGCGTCGCTGACGTGCGACACGAGCGCGGCCTGGTAGCGCAGGGCGTCCGCGGCCGCCTTCTTCGCCGTGATGTCGCGCATGACGACCTGGTAGGCGAGCCGGCCGCCGAGGCGCACCGACACCGTCTCGACGGCGAACTTGCTCCCGTCCAGCCGGGACATCAGCGCTTCGACCGGCTCGCTCGCCTGCCCCGGCTCGGTCAGCAGCGCGAGCTTCTCCACCAGGGCGGCGCGCGAGTCCTCGGCGACGAAGTCGGTGAACCGGCGGCCGACGACCTCGGCCGCGGACCGCGCCGCGAACGTCTCGAGGGCCGCGCGGTTGGCGTAGGTCAGGACGCCGTGCTCGTGGACGCAGATCGCGTCGGGACTCAGCTCGACCAGTTCGGCGAGGGAGCCTGCCTCCATGAGCGTCGTCCCCCTGGCAGTCGGCGTGTGGCTCGGTCGATTACACCACCGACTCCGGTTCCTGCCTACCCGCCGGAATCCCGGTCCGGCCTGCGGCTGGGCGGCGCAGCCGCGGTCCCCAGAACAGCAGCCCGAAGTGCGCGGCGACCGCGTGGCCGAGCAGCGTGACGACCGAGTCGAGGCTCGCCGGGTCGTCGCCGAGCCAGATCACCGCGATGAACGCCTCCACGGCGGCCAGCGCGGCGAGGCGCGCGCGGCCGCGCAGCAGGAAGACGAGGGCGCCGGCGGTGGTGAAGAAGCCGTAGCTGACGCCGATGTCGAGCCAGTGCCCGGCCGAGTTCGGCAGGACGTGGGCGCTGATCAGCGCCATCACCGGCAGCTCGGTGACGAGCGTGGCCAGGACGTGGCCGGAGAAGAACACGGTCGCCGCGCGGCGGGCGCCGAACCGGCGTTCCAGGGGTGCGACGGCGACCGTGAAGATCACGACGTAGGCGAGCCAGCCTTCGTCGGACAGCCAGAGCGCGCTGGTCAGCAGCGAGGTCAGCGGCCGTCGCCAGAGGTTGTGGGCGTCGGTGCTGGACAGCTGGAGCAGCCGGGCGGTCAGCTCCGGGTCGGCGAACTTGAGCAGCAGTGTCGTGCCGAGGAGGAGAACCAGGTAACCGAACGTGAAGGGGGTCTCCCTCGGATTCGGGACGACCCGGGCGAACACCCGCAAGCCGCGACGCGGAACGGCGATGCGGGGCACCGGCCGATCGGCTTTCAGCAGCATGGTTCGAGCTTCGACGGTCATGCTGGGAGTCTCCCGAACCGCAGCTGTGAATCCGCTGTGGATTGTCACTCACCGTCAAAGCGAACGTTACGTGACGAATTTTTGCCAATACCTCACCCATTCGGGTGCTTTGTGCGGTAAAAATACGATCACGACGTCGGCCGGAAGGCCCTCTCGGGAAGGTCTGTCGGGGTGAACGACGAGGTATCGGTCGCCGAGCTGCTCGTGCGCGAGGGCTGGGGCGACCGTTCGGGACCGGGGCAGTCGCGCTGGCGCGTGCTCGCGGTGATGCTCGCCGTCGTCATCGGCTGCGGAGCCGCCGCGGTGCTGGTCGGGCTCAGCGGTAAGGGCACCGAGAACGCGTCCCCGGTCGACCAGATCCAGGTGATCCCGTTCCCGGGGCGCACCACCGGGCTCGGTGGCGCCGACCAGGCGACGGACTCGCCCCCGGAGGGCGGCACCGGCGGCGGCGACGTCGTCCCCGGCGCCGGCGTGCCCCGCGAGACCGTCACCGAGGTCCCGGGCACCGACCCGACCACCGAGAGCAGCACCGGTTCCGCGACGCCGACCACCACGCCCACCAGCGGCGACCCGACCAGCCCGGTTACCACGACCTCGACCTCGACCCCGCCCCAGGGGCAGCCGCCGGCACCCACGCCGACGACGACCAGGAGGACGACGTGCGTGCTGGTCATCTGCTGGTGATCAGGCCAGTTTCTCCGCGAGGTCGCTGAAGTCCGAGGTGTTCCAGCGCTCCGGGCGCATCACGATCGCGATGTTGTTGCCGTGGGCGTCGTCGGTCGCGTCCGTGTAGGCCTCGCTGATGCCCGGGGGCAGGTAACGGGCCGCCATCTCGTGCCGCTGCGCCTTCGTCATCGGCCACGACTCCACCACCGGGCCCTCGACCGAGACGTACTTGTAGACGCCGTCCTGCTGCTGGACGCACAGCGCGAACCGGCCGGCCGCCTCGATCAGCCGCGTCTTGCGCGAGCCGGGCGAGGTCATCACGACGACGTCGCCACCCGGCTCGTAGCGGTACCAGATCGGCGTGGTGAGCGGCGCCCGGCCGGGCTCCGCGGCGACGCTGAGCACGCCGACCTGCGGCTGGGCGAGGAACTGCTCACGCTCTTCGCGGGACATCTTGCGGGCCATCGAAGTCTCCCTAAAGCCATCTCGTTTGCTTTAAAGCTAGCCGCACCTCGACGGCAAAAGCAAACGCGTTTGCTTTAGGCTGCGGTCATGACCCGACCCGGTGGGCGCAGTGCGCGCGTTCGCGACGCGGTGCACGAAGCCGTCGTCGAACTGCTCGCCGCCGGCGAGATCGACGCCACGATCCCGAAGATCGCCGAGCGCGCGGGCGTGAACCCGACGAGCATCTACCGGCGCTGGGGCAGCCGCGACCACCTGCTGCTGGACGCCGCCGTGACACGCCTGCGCACGACGTCGCCGATCCCGGACACGGGCTCGCTACGGGGCGACTTGCTCGGCTGGGCCGAAGGCGTCGAACGCGCGATGCGCGACCGCCGCGGCCAGATCATGCTCCGCGCGCTCGTCGCGACCATGGCGCCGGACGCGGAGCCGGTGGAGTACCTCAGGGCCCGCGGGGACGACCTGCAGGCCGCGCTCGACAAGGCCGCGGCGCGCGGTGAGCGGGTGCCGACGGTCGACGAGGTGCTGGACTTCGTCCTCGCCCCGCTCTACCTGCGGGTGCTGTTCCGGCGTCCGGTCGAGCCGGGCACCGCGGCCCGGCTCGTCGGACGGTTGCTCACGGCGCTTCCAGCAGGTCCGGCTCCGAGCGCCGGCCGAGGTGGTTGAACAGCAGGTTCAGCGTGAACGCCAGCACCGCCGCCACCGTGATCGAGCTGCCGCAGATGGTCTGCAGCCACGCGGGGAAGTGCTGGAAGATCTTCGGCGCGAACGCCGGCAGCAGGCCGACGCCGAGGGCCACCGCGACGATGAACGTGTTGTGGTTGCCGGAAAACTCCACCTTCTTGAGGTTCTGCGCACCGACCGCGGCGACCATCGCGAACATCACCACGGCCACCCCGCCGACCACCGGCTGCGGGATCGCCGCGATGAACGCGCCGATCTTCGGCACCAGGCCCATCAGCACCAGGATCCCGCCGGTCACCGCGACCACCCAGCGGCTGCGCACGCCGGTCATCCGCACCAGGCCCACGTTCTGCGCGAAAGCCGTGTCCGGGAAGGAGTTCATGACGCCGCCGAGCACGGCCGAGAAGCCGTCGGTGGCCAGGCCGCGCGCGAGGTCGGAGTCGGTCGGCGGGCGTCCGGTGATCTCGCCGACGGCGATCATGTCGGCGGTGGACTCGGTGAACGTCACCAGCATGACCACGCACATGGACAGGATCGCGGCGACCGGGAACGTCGGCGCGCCGAAGTGGAACGGCGACGCGAGCCCGAACCAGCTCGCCACGCCGAGCCCGTCCCAGTGCACGAGCCCCATCGGGATCGCGATCACCAGCCCGATCGCCAAGGCCAGCAGCGGGCCGATCTGGTTGGCGAACCCGCGCAGCACCCGCGTGAAGAGCACCAGCAGCGCGAGCACGCCGAACGCGAGCAGGATGTGCGACAGGGCCGCGTAGTCCGGCGCGCTGGTGTCGTTGCCCGCGATCAGCCCTGCGCCCGGGCCCAGCAGCGAGACGCCGATGACGAGCAGCAGCGTCCCGGTGACCAGCGGCGGGAAGAACCGGATCAGTTTCGCGAACGGCTTCGCGATGATGAGCCCGAACACGCCGGATGCCAGCATCGCGCCGTAGACCGCGGGCAGGCCGTACTGCGACGCGATCAGGATCATCGGGTTGACGACGCTGAACGTCGCGCCCGCGACCACCGGCAGCCGGATACCGAGGATCTTCCCGATGCCGATCGCCTGGATCATCGTGGCGATGCCCGCGACGAGGAGATCGGCGTTGACCAGCAGCCCGATCGTCGCCGGGTCCAGCTTCAGCGCGCTGCCGACGATCAGCGGCACGGCGACCGCGCCGGCGTACATGATCGACATGTGCTGCAGGCCGAGCAGCGCCAGCCGGCCGGCGGGCAGGCCCTGGTCGACGGGGTGCACCGCGGGTTTCGTCATGATCAAGCCCCTTTCCCGGCCCACAGCCAACGCCGCGCGCGTGACCGTGGCAAGACCCGGACGTCATGATCTTGTTTCGGGGGGCGGCGCGACGGCCGCGGATGTGTGACCATCGGTGCATGACTTCGGGTGGTATTTCCCAGGTGGGCCCGCCGTTTCGCGCCGATCACGTCGGGAGCCTCCTGCGGCCCCCCGTGCTGCGGGATGCGCGACGGCGGCGCGAAAGCGGTGAGATCGGCGTGGAGCAGCTCCGCGCGGTCGAGGACGACGCGATCCGCGACGTCATCAAGATGCAGAAGGCGGCCGGGCTGAGCTCGGCCACCGACGGCGAGTTCCGGCGTGCTTCGTGGCACATGGACTTCATCTACGCGCTCGGCGGCATCTCCAAGAGCGACGAGCGGCTGCACGTCAAGTTCCACAACCTCGCGGGCGACCTCGAGTTCAGCCCGCCGGGCCTGCAGGTCGACGGCAAGGTGCGGCTCGAGGAGCCGATCTTCGCCGACCACTTCCGGTTCCTGAAGTCCCATGTGGACCCGGGCGTGACGCCGAAGCTGACCATCCCGTCGCCGAGCATGGTCTACTACCGCGGCGGCCGGGCGGCGGTGAGCGAAAGCGTTTACCCGGACCTCGAGGAGTTCTTCGCCGACCTGAGCGCGGCGTACGCGGCGCAGGTCACCGCCGTGCACGAGCTCGGCTGCCGGTACCTGCAGCTGGACGACACGAGCCTGGCCTACCTCAACGACCCGGCGCAGCGGGAGCTCGTCGCGCGGATGGGCGGCGACCCCGACACGCAGCACGTGCGCAACATCGCGACGATGAACGCGGCGCTGGCCGGCCGGCCTGACGATCTCAGGGTGACGACCCACCTCTGCCGCGGCAACTTCCGGTCGTCCTGGGTCGCTTCGGGGAGCTACGAGTTCGTCGCCGAGGCGCTGTTCGGCGAGCTGGCCGTCGACGGGTTCTTCCTGGAGTTCGACGACGAACGTTCCGGCGGTTTCGAGCCGCTGCGGTTCGTGCCGAAGGACAAGAAGGTCGTTCTCGGCCTGGTCACGACGAAGCGGCCGGAGCTGGAGGACGCCGACGTCCTGGTGCGGCGGATCGAGGAAGCTTCGCGGTACGTCGACATCGACCAGCTCTGCCTTTCGCCGCAGTGCGGGTTCTCCTCGACCGAGGAGGGCAACGACCTCACCACGGACGACCAGCTGCGGAAGCTGGAGCTGATCGTGGCGACGGCCGACCGCGTCTGGGGCGGCCACTGATGATCACCTGCGTCGTCGACTACGTCATCGACCCGGCGAAGCTGCCCGATTTCGAACGCTTCGCCGCCGCGTGGATGCGGTTGGTGCAGCGCGAAGGCGGGATCCACCACGGCTACTTCCTGCCGTCGGAGGGGGCGAGCGACGAAGCCCGGGCGTTGTTCAGCTTCGAGAGCTTCGCCGCGTACGAGCGGTACCGGACGTTGTTCGGCGTCGACCCGGACTTCATCGAGGCCGACAAGATCCGCGAGGAAAGCGGGTGCGTGGTGCGGTACCGGCGGTCGTTCATGCGCCCGCTCCTGCCGGACGACGACCTCTGACGTGCGGCGCAGCGCGCGCCGCCCCGGGTGTGTCCCGGGGCGGCGCGTGCGGTCAGGTGCAGTTTCCCCAGGTGTAGCGGCTGCCGGAGCCGATGCCCGCGGCGCGGATGAGACGCACCGCCCACACGCTCCGCGGCCGCGGGCGGTTTAGCCGCGGTTGCGGGTCCTCCCACCGATGCGAAGACTGATCCCCATGCGACACAGCGCGCAGCGGCCGCCGTCGGTCGTGGATCGCGTCCTGGATCTCCTGGGCGCCTTCACGGCCGAGCGGCCTCAGCTCACGCTGTCCGAACTGAGCCGGCGTGTCGGGCTTCCGCTGTCGACCACGCACCGGCTGGCCGGGGAGCTGACCCGGCGCGGCGCGCTCGTCCGCGACGAAGCGGGCGTGTACCGCGTCGGGCTCTGGCTGTGGGAAGTCGCTTCGCTCGCTCCACACGGAGCCGAACTCCGCGAGAGCGCGATGCCGTTCCTCGAGGACCTTTACGAGGCCACGCACCAGAACGTGCAGCTCGCCGTGCTCGACGGTGCGGAAGTCGTCTACGTCGAGCGCATCTCGGGCCGCGGCGCGGTCAACGTCCTGACGCGCGTCGGCGGCCGGCTGCCCGCGCACGCGACCGGCGTCGGCCAGGTGCTGCTCGCGCACGCCCCGGCCGAGGCCCAGGAGGATGTCCTGTCCGCGCCGCTGAAGACGTTCACCGTGAAGACGATCAGCTCGTCTTCGCTGCTGCGGCGGGTGCTGGCCGACGTCCGCCGCGACGGCTACGCGATCAGCGACGGCCAGATCGAGCTGATCTCCCTGTCGGTCGCGGCCCCGGTCTACGACTCGACGGACGAGGTGGTCGCGGCGATCTCGGTGGTCGTCCCGGCCGAGGGGACGGATCCGCGGACGCTGGTCCCGGCGGTGCGGGCGGCCGCGCGCGGGATTTCGCGGGTGCTCAGGGCGCCGCGGGCGTTGCGGACCAGCGGGGAACCCCACTGATCGACTTCGCTCCTCGACGAGCCGGGCGGGGTGTGCTCAGATGAAACCATGGGTGAGCAGGGAGTGAGCACCGTTCTCGTCGTCGGGGCCGGGCAGAGCGGGTTCCAGGCCGTGGCGTCGCTGCGGGACCGCGGCTTCGCCGGCCGGGTCGTGCTGATCGGGGACGAGCCGGGGGTGCCGTACCAGCGGCCGCCGCTGTCGAAGGCTTACCTGGCCGGGACAGCCGGGCTCGAGCAGCTGCACCTGCGCGGTGCGGACTTCTTCGCCGAGAAGGACATCGAGCTGGTCGCCGGCCGGGTCGCTTCGGTCGACCGGTCCGCGTCGGAAGTACGCCTCGAAGACGGCACCGGACTGGCGTACGACCACCTGGTCCTGGCCACCGGCGCGCGCAACCGGACGCTGCCCGTCCCCGGCGCGGACCTGCCGGGCGTGCTGACCCTGCGCACCCGCGACGACGCCGACCGGCTGCGTGCGTCCCTCGAAGACGCCGAGAACGTCGTCGTGGTCGGCGGCGGCTTCATCGGGCTGGAGTTCGCCTCGCACGCCGGCCGCCCCGTGACGATCGTCGAGGCGCAGGACCGGCTCCTCAACCGCGTCGCGACGCCGGAGATCTCCGGCTACTTCGCCGCGCTGCACCGCGAAGCCGGGCACACGGTGCTGCTCGGCCAAGGAGTTTCGGCGTTGCACGGTGACTCGCGGGTGCGCGAAGTCGAGCTGTCCGACGGCCGGCGGCTGCCCGCCGACCTGGTCGTGATCGCCGTCGGCGTCGTGCCGGAGACGACGCTCGCCGAGGCCGCCGGGCTGGACGTCGCGAACGGTGTCGTCGTCGACGAGCACCTGCGCACGTCCGACCCGCGGATCTTCGCCATCGGCGACTGCGCGAACTTCCCGTGCGTGCAGGCGGGCGCGGCGACCCGGCTGGAGTCGGTGCAGAACGCCGTCGACCAGGCCCGGTGCGTGGCCGCGGCGCTGACCGGCACGGAAGAGCCGTACGCGAGCCTGCCGTGGTTCTGGACCGACCAGTCGGGCGCGAAGCTGCAGATCGCCGGGATCCTGGCCGACGCGGACCGGACGGTGGTGGCGGGCGACCGCGAGGCGGGCAAGTTCTCGGTGCTGTCCTTCCGCGACGACGTCCTCATCGCGGTCGAGTCGGTGAACCGGCCGGCGGACCACATCGCCGCGCGCCGTCTGTTCACGGCCGACCCCCACCCGCGCTACGCGGACCTGGCGGCGAGCGAGTTCAATCTCAAGGAGCTCCTGAAAGCAGCGTCAACCCGCGGTTGACGATCGGGGAGAGTCAACCTACAGTTGACGGCATGGACCTTCCAGCCAACGTCAAGCTCGACGACCTCATCAGCGCGATCAAGAGCAACAACGACAAGGACGCCCTCGCCCAGCTGACCGACGCGGTCTACGTCGGCCAGCACCTCGGCGAGGTGGCTGACCACCTGATCGGCCACTTCGTAGACCAGGCCCGGCGGTCCGGTGCGTCCTGGACCGACATCGGCGCCAGCATGGGCGTCACCAAGCAGGCCGCCCAGAAGCGGTTCGTGCCCAAGGTCGACCCCGGCGGCGACCCGGGCGGCGCGATCGAACGCGTCTACGGCCGCTACACCGACCGGGCCCGGCACGTCGTGGTCGAGGCGCAGAAGGCGGCGGTCGAAAACGGCAGCCCGTTCATCGACACCGTGCACGTCGTGCTGGGCCTGCTCACCGAACCCGCGGCGCTCGCGGCGGGCGCGATCGTCGCCCAGGGCGTGCAACTCGAGGCCGTCCGCGAAGCTGCCGAAGCGCGGCTGCCCGAGGCGGTCGTTCCCACGCCGGACCCGATGCCGTTCTCGCCCGCCGCCAAGAAGACCCTCGAACTCACCATGCGCGAAGGGCTGCGGCTCGGGCACAACTACATCGGCACCGAGCACATGCTGCTGGCGCTGCTGGAACAGGGTGAGGGGAGCGGGTTCGAGGTGCTCGACGGCCTCGGCGTCAAGAAGGACAAGGCCGAGGCGAAGATCCAGGAGGTGCTGGCGGAGATCCTCGCCGCCCGCGGGCAGTGAGACTCCTCCTGGCCGCCGCGCTCCTCGCGCTGGTGCTGGTGACGCTGCTCTGATCGGGATGGACCAGGGGGTCTTCCCGATCAGAGCAGCACCGGATCAGGCGTCGGACTCCGGGCGGCCGTCGGCGGCCCAGGCCGTGTGGAACGAGCCGTCGCGGTCGACGCGGCGGTACGTGTGCGCCCCGAAGAAGTCACGCTGACCCTGGACCAGCGCCGCCGGCAGCCGGTCCGCGCGGAGGCCGTCGTAGTACGCCAGCGCCGTCGAGAAGCCCGGCGTGGGGATGCCCAGCTTGACCGCCGTCGAGATCACCGACCGCCACGAGTCCTGCGCGTCCTCGACCGCCTTGCGGAAGCCGCCGGACGTCAGCAACGTCGGCAGCGAAGGCTCGTCGGCGTAGGCCGAGGTGATGTCGTTGAGGAACTTCGCGCGGATGATGCAGCCGCCGCGCCAGATCGAGGCGACCTTGCCGAGGTCGATGTCCCAGCCGTACTCCGTCGCGCCGGCCTGGATCTGGTTGAAGCCCTGCGCGTACGCGACGACCTTCGACGCGTACAGCGCCTGCTCGACGTCGTCCGCGAAGCGCTCCAGCGACGAACCCGTCAGCGGCGACCGCGCCGGGCCGCCCAGCCCGCGAGCGGCCGAGCGCAGCGAAGTCGAGCCGGACAGCGAACGCGCGAAGACGGCTTCGGCGATGCCCGAGATCGGGACACCCAGGTCGAGGCCGATCTGCACGGTCCAGCGGCCGGTGCCCTTCTGCTCGGCGGCGTCGGCGACGACGTCGACGAACGGCTTGCCGGACGAGGAGTCGACGTGCGCCAGCACCTCGGCGGTGATCTCGATCAGGTACGAGTCCAGCCGGCCGGTGTTCCACGTGCGGAACACGTCGGCGATCTCGGCGGGGGAGTAGCCGCCCGCGCCGCGCAGCAGGTCGAACGACTCCGCGATCAGCTGCATGTCGGCGTACTCGATGCCGTTGTGCACCATCTTGACGAAGTGACCGGCGCCGTCCGCGCCGATGTGCGTGCAGCACGGCTCGCCGTCGACCTTCGCCGAGATGTCCTCGAACAGCGGGCCGAGGGACTCGTACGACTCCTTCGAGCCGCCGGGCATGATGCTCGGCCCGAGCAGCGCGCCCTCCTCGCCACCGGAGACGCCGCTGCCGACGAAGTGCAGCCCGCGCTCGCGCAGCGCCTTCTCGCGGCGGCGCGTGTCGGCGAAGTGCGCGTTGCCGGCGTCGATGATCACGTCGCCCTCTTCGAGCAGCGGCGCGAACTCGTCGATGACGGCGTCGGTCGGGCCGCCCGCCTTGACCATGATCACGACCTGCCGGGGCCGCTCCAGCGCGTTGACGAAGTCCTGCGCCGAGTACGCCGGGATGAAGTCGCCCTCGTCGCCGAACTGCTCCACCAGCGCGCGGGTCCGCTCCTCGGACCGGTTGTGCAGGGCCACCGTGTGGCCGTGCCGCGCGAGGTTGCGGGCCAGGTTGCGGCCCATGACCGCCAGGCCGGTGACCCCGATGCTCGCCTTCTTGCTCATCCGCATCCTTCCGAAGTCTCTCTCGATTCAGACAGTAGTCCGATCGACGCTTCTAGGGAGGCCACGGAGCGCTGGCTCACTCAGTTCAGGAGAAGCAGCGGATCGGGCCGCGGTTGATCGCGACCATGTCCGTCACGGCCGCGACCAGGTCGATCTGCGCGCCCCACTCGGCGCCGTCCAGCTCGGCGTACGCGCGGTGCAGGTTTCCGGGCAGCCGCTCCTGCTCGCTCAGCGACGCGAACTCGCCCAGGTCCGTCTCCTTGGCGACCTCCAGCGGCGACAACCCGGCGGCCTTCCCGCGCTCGGCCGTCTCCTGGACAAAGGCCAGGTACCGGTCGACAGCCTCCACCGTGGAGAGGTCGCACGGGCCGCCGTGGCCGGGCAGGATCACGTCCGGCTCGAGCTCCCGGATGACGTCCAGCCCGGCGCGCCAGCCGGCCACCGAGCCCATCAGCGCGAACGGGCTGCCGCCGTTGAACACCAGGTCACCGGCGTACAGCACGCGCTGCTCGGGCAGCCAGACCAGGACGTCGTTGGTGGTGTGCGCGGCGTGCCCGGGGTGGATCAGCTCGAGGGTGAGGTCGCCCGCGTGCACGGTCAGCCGGTCGTCGAACACGACCTCCGGCGGCCGCGACCGCAGCTCGCCCCAGTCGCTGCCGACGAAGACGCCCTCGAACGTCTGGATGCCCTCGGCGACCATCAGCTCCCGCGTCTTGCGGTGCCCGATGATCGTCGCGCTGCCGACCAGGTAGTTGCCGTTGGTGTGGTCGCCGTGGTGGTGGGTGTTCACCAGCGTCGTCACGGGGCTGCCGGTGGCGGCTTCGACCGTCTCGAGCAGCGCGCGCGTGCGGCGCTCGGTCGAGCACGTGTCGATCAGCACGGTGTGGTCGCCGGCGTCGACGAACCCGCAGTTGTTGATGTACCAGGAGCCGTCCGGCTGGACGTAGCCGTGGACGCGGTCGGCCAGGCGGGTGACGGTGGCGGCGGCGGGCGAACGATCGGTCACCGGCCCAGTCTGCCGGAGACCGGGCTCCGCCGGTTGGCGGAATAATTAGGAATTTCGCTGGTCCAGGCGAGTGAAGACACAGGTGACTGGCGTTCCGCGCCGTTTCCTGGAACGCTGCGCGATGTCATCATCGAGATCCGCAAGGTGAAGCACTAACCTGGGTGGGTTCGATAGTTCGCGTGAGACGGCGGCCCGCGGCCGCCGTCGCTTGTAGTGGTCCGGGAGAGCAGGGCGATGGCCAGCACCGTCACCTCGCGCCGGAAGCAGCTCGGAAACGAGCTCCGGCATGCCCGCACCGCGGCGCGGATGACACAGCAGCAGGTCGCCGAGGTTCTCGGCTGCACCCAGGGCAAGGTCAACAAGATCGAGTCCGGTGCCGTCGGGGTGAAGCTCGGGGATGTGCGATCGATGCTGAACGCGTTCGGGATCAACGGCGAAGAAGCCGACACGCTGATGAACCTGGCGCGGGCCGCCGCCGGGCAGCGCGGCCACTGGTCGGGCTACCGCTCGGTGGTGCCGCACTGGTTCCGCACCTTCACCGACCTGGAGCCCGCGGCCGCGGAGATCCTCACCTGGCACGGCGAGCGCATCCCGGGTCCGCTGCAGTCCGAGCACTACATGCTCAAGCAGTTCACCGAGTTCGGCGCCACGGACGTGACGTCGCTGGTGCGCAACCGGCTCGACCGCAAGGCCGTGTTCGAGCAGCAGCAGCCGCCGTACTACCGGTTCATCATCAGCGAGGGCGCGCTGCGCCGGGCCCCGGGCGGGCACGCGCCCGCGGTGATGCTCGACCAGGTCGAGCACCTGCTCTCCCTCGAACGGCACCCGCGGGTCTACGTCCACGTGCTGCCGTTCGGCGCGCGGCTGGCCGCGGTGCCCAACGACTTCACGATCATGCGCTTCCCGGACCGCACCCGGGACTTCGTCTACATCGAGCACTCCGCCGGCGGGCTGTACCTCGACGACGTCAAGGACTTCAACATCTTCGTCGACTCGTGGGACAGACTGCGCGGAGCAGCGCTGGAGCGGCAGGAGACCCGGCAGTTCCTCAAGGAGCTCGCGGAGGGTTACCGCGGCCAGATGCAGCAGCTCCAATAGGGCGAACGGCCGCGCGAAGGGTCCCGAGCGGTGAACAACTGTCGGTAGAGTGGGCCTGTTGCGCCCCATTCCACCGGAAGTGCCGCCCGAAGGGGACATCGTGGACCCCGACTTCCTCCCCGACGCCGTCGACCTCGACCGGCCGAACGTCGCGAGGATCTACGACTGGGCACTCGGCGGCAGCGCGAACTGGGCCATCGACCGGCAGTACGGCGAGCTGGCGGTGAAAGCGTTTCCGCTGGCGAAGACGCTGGCGCGCGGCAACCGCGACTTCCTTCGCCGGGCCGTGCGCCACTGCCTCAGCGAGGGCATCACGCAGTTCCTCGACCTCGGCTCCGGCATCCCGACCGCCGGCAACGTCCACGAGGTCGCCGACGACTACGCCGACGACTGCCGCTGCGTCTACGTCGACCACGAGCCGGTGGCCGTCGCGCACGGGCGGATGCTGCTCGAGGAAACGGGCGATCCGGACCGGCACGCCGTGCTGCACGCCGACCTGCGCGACGCCGAGGAGGTCTGGGAAGCCGCGCTGGCCACCGGGGTGCTCGACCCCGAGCGGCCGATCTGCCTGCTCACCGTGGCCGTGCTGCACTTCCTGCCCGACGTCACCGGCGTGCGCGAAGCCATCCGCGACTACCGGACGCTGCTCGCGCCGGGGTCGGCGTACGTCCTCTCGCACGCGACCGAGTCCGGCGTCGAAGGTGACGAGCTGGACCAGATCCGGCGGCTCGTGAAGCTGTCCGAGCAGTCGAGCTCGCCGGCGGTCTCCCGGTCGCTCGACGAGATCGCCGCGTTCTTCGGTAACTTCGAGGTCGTCGACCCCGGGATCGTGCCTGTGGGAGAGTGGCGCCCCGAGCCCGGCGCCGCCCCGGTCCCCCTCGCGAGCGTGGTCGGCGGTGTCGGCCGCAAGCCTGGAGGACGGAAATGACGACGCAGGACCCCGAGGCCCCCGAAGGCGTCGACCTCGAGCGGCCGAACGCGGCCCGCATCTACGACTGGTTCCTCGGCGGCAACGCCAACTGGGCCATCGACCGCCAGTTCGGCGAGCAGGCGGTCAAGACGTTCCCGATGATCAAGACGGTCGCCCGCGCCGGCCGCGACTTCCTCGGCCGCGGCGTCCGGTACCTGGCGCGCAACGGCATCGACCAGTTCCTCGACCTGGGGTCGGGCGTGCCGACGGTCGGGAACGTCCACGAAGTCGCGGCGGAGGTGAACCCGAACGCGCGGTGCGTGTACGTCGACAACGAGCCGGTCGCGGTGGCGCACTCGCAGGTCCTGCTGGAGAAGGAGGGCGTCGCCGATCGGCACGCGGTGCTGCAGGGCGACCTGCGCGACCCGGCCGACATCTGGAAGCGCGCGCTCGACACCGGCGTCCTCGACACGAACCGGCCGATCGGCCTGATCATCGTCGGCGTCCTGTACTTCCTCGGCGAGGACGAGCCGGTGGCCCAGACCATCCAGAAGTACCTGTCGCTGCTGCCGTCCGGCTCGTACTTCCTGTCCTCGCACCTGACCACCGAAGGCCTCGGCGCGCTGGCCGACTCCGACAGCCGCGCGTCGATCGTGGAGCAGTACAAGAAGTCGAGCACGCCGCTGCACCTGCGCAGCAAGGCCGAGTTCACGTCGTTCTTCGAGGGCCTGGAGCTGGTGGAGCCGGGCATCGTCTACCTGCCGGAGTGGCACCCGGACGAGATCGAGTCCCGGGCCACGAAGAAGCTCGCGAACGACCCGGCGTTCGTCGGCCACCTCTGCGGCCTCGGCCGCAAACCGTGACGGCGGCCTACGACGCGGTCGCCGTCCAATACGCGGAGTTCGTCCGCGGCATCTGGGACGGCGACCCGCTGGACCGGGCCGCGTGGGCGGCGTTCGCGGACTACGCGCGCGGCCGCGGGCCGGTCGCCGACCTCGGCTGCGGACCCGGCCACCTGACGGCGCACCTGCACTCGCTGGGACTCGACGCGTTCGGCGTCGACGTGTCGCCGGAGATGGTTTCGCTGGCGCGTGCCGCTGAGCCTTCGCTGAGGTTCGAAGTGGGTTCGATGGCGGCTCTGGACCTGCCGGACGCGTCGCTCGCGGGGATCCTGTCGTGGTACTCGGTGATCCACACGCCGCCGGCGGAGATCCCGGGGTACTTCGCCGAATTCACCCGGACGTTGGCGCCTGACGGTCACGTTCTGTTGGGGTGCTTCGAGTCCGGCGACGGGCCGGTCTCGGAGTTCGACCACAAGGTCACGACGGCGTACCGGTGGCCGCTGGGCGAGCTGATGGACATCGCGGCCGAGGCGGGACTCGTCGAGGTGGGGCGGATGTACCGCGAGGCCGTGGAAGGGGAGCGCCCGTTCCGGCAGGGACGGCTGCTGCTGCGGAAACCGTAGCTCGGACGGCATGAACGACCCTTTCACCGCGTCTGACGGGGTGAACGAGTCGTTCAGGGCATCGCCCACCTCGCTTCCAGCGCCCGGGTGAGCCCGAACTTGCCGCAGTGAATGACTCATTCCTGGCGCCAGACGCCAGGAATGAGTCATTCACTGCATCGGAGGCGACCCGGCCTGGCCCGGAAACGGCGAGAGCCCCGGTCCGCGCAGGGGACCGGGGCTCTTCGTCGTGGTGGGACAGCAGTTCAGGCGCGCGAGCCCACCCGGCCGCGCAGGAGCGGGCTCAGGTCGATCGCGGCTTCGAGGGGCCGGGTGGTCCGGACCCCGTCGGAGTGGCGCTGCAGCGGGAGGTCCTGGTCCGTCGCCCACGTCGTGGTCTTGCGCAGGGGCGCCTGGATCAGGCTGAAACCGAAGCGGTTCCTCAGTTCGTTGCCGATTCCGCGGCGGCCGCGGTGCTCTTCTTCCTCGCGGCGCAAGAGCGAGTTCAGCCGGACGGCCATCGTCTACACCCCCAGCTCTCGTCGCGGAGACCGGGCGCGTTCGACGCCGGCCAGTCCGAGACAGGGTTCACACGGCAGGCCGGCCCCGGGGGACGGCCATTCCAGTTCAGTGCGGGAAAACGCTTCCCCGCCCTTGGTTCGGACCAGCTGGCTCGTGATGTCCCGCCCGGAGGCGTGGGCCACCCGGCGGGCCTCATCGGCGGTTCCGCCGGCGAGCCTGCCCATGACGAGAACGCCCGGTGGCGCGCTGTCCTCGACGATCACGCTGATCCTCCCCCATGAGGTCCTGCGGTGGTGGTTTGGTCGGTCGTCAACCAGTGGCCTGCCCTCGGGGACCGCCCGTCGCAGAAAGGCAGTCATTCACCGACACCAGCGCCCCGGCCGATGCGATTAATCCTACTCCTGGAATAATCTTCATGTCGAGGCCGGACCTAGTTGATCACCCGCTTGGCCGTGTGGCGTACTCCATTGAGACACTGAGTAGCCGGACGCGGGTACTTTCGACCTGGTCCCGGCCGCGCCCCCCATCGATCCACGGAGGTACGACCCATGGCGGATTATCCGTCGTTCGCGGATTACGATCCGAACACGGCCGTGTCCCTGTTCCAAGAGGCTGCCTGGGAGAAGTCCTTCGCCAGCGAGCCCAACGGTGGGAGCTGCGTCGAGGTCAACCTCGGCCGCGAAGGCCTGATCGGCGTCCGCGACACCAAGCTCGCGACCAGCCCCGTCTTCGTGTTCGACACCGCCGAATGGGAAGCGTTCCTGGTCGCCGTGAAGGCCGGGCAGTTCGACCTGCCGGCCTGATCCATCCCCTGCTGCGTCCGAAAAAATGGCGAAGGCCCCCTTCCCCGTCTGTGGTGAAGGAGGCCTTCGCGGCGGCGCGGATACGTCCAGGCGCCGATTGTGAGGGGAATCTCACCCGATCGCCGGAAGCTCACCCCCGCGCAACCGGCTCCGGGTCCGGCGCCAGGCCACCACGACCAGCGCCACGAGCCCGATCAACGGCAGCGTGCTGATCGCCCAGCTCAGGCCCATCGGCGGCCCCGGCTGCTCGAGCACCGGCAGCGCGCGCAGGTCGCCGGTGCCGGACCCGGCCGGGCCGTTGACCGTGAAGTGGAACGTCCATTCGCCCGGCCGGGGCATCGAGCGGACGTCGAGCCCCCACACGTCGAGCTTGCGCGGGTGGCGGACCAGCGGCTGCGTGCGGTTCTTGCCGCCCTCCGGGTTGATCATCGTGAGCGTGCCGGACTTGTCCTCGATCCCGCCGTCGGGGATGAACGTGAAGTCCAGCGACTGCATGGCTTTCAGCGGCCAGGTGCTGAACCCGATCGTCATCCCGTACGGCCCGGCCTGCACGTGCTCGGTGTGCACGATGTTGACCGGCTCGTACGCGTTCGCCGGCGCCGCGGTGGCGAACAGCAGCCCGGTGACGGCGGCCAAGGCCAGAACAATCCGCCTTATGGGGGTTCCGGGTGGCAGAGCCCCCGGCCGGGGCGGAGCCCCGAATGACACTGCCTTACGCATCAGCGGTTTCCCCCTTCTTCGCGGGCGCCAGCAGGCAGAGCATCCCGCCGAACCGCCACCCGGCGAACCCGCCGAGCAGCCCGAGCAGGCCGCTGAGCACGGCCGTCGTCGTCAGGTACCAGGCCGGCGGCAGGTGCGCGCCGGTGTAGAGCAGGACGCGCTGCAGTGGCAGGCTCAGCCCGATCAGCAGGCCCGCGATCCCGCCCGCGAGCACCGACACGCGGCCCGCGGACCACCCGCGGCGGCGGCCGGCGAAGTACGCCAGCTCCATCAGCGCGGCCACCGGCAGCAGCGCCATCGGCGTCAGCGACGGCATTTCCGGCACCCCGGAGATCGCGTCGCGCATCGGCAGGCCGACGAGGTCCGCGTATGCCTGGGCCGCCCACGGCGAGAACCACCAGAAGACCGCCTGCACGGCCGCGACCATCGCCGCGGTGCCGACCGCCCCGCCCGGCCGGCGCAGGAACCCGGCGCCGACCGCGACGAGCAGCACCGCCATCATCGAGCAGCCGATCGAGACGGCGTCGGCGTAGTCGTCCGGCACCTGCTGCAGCCCGAGCGCCAGCACTGGCCCGAACGTGAGCAGCACGGTCAGCGAAGCCAGCGTGCCGATCCGCCCCCAGCGGTGCTCCCGCGCCGCGGCGAACACCGCGGTCGTGCCGATCAGCGACACCGTGATCGACAGCAGCAGCCCGATGTGCGGCGGCGAGTCGATGACCGCGTCGAAGCCGTAGAGCCCGTGCCACCACTGGTCCCACAGGCCGTACAGCAGGAACGTCGCCGCGCCGACGCCGGAGACGAGATAGCCGAGCGGGGCCGCGAACGTCTTGCCGAACACGTTGACGACGCGGCCGCCGATCCGCGGGTCGACCGGACGGCCCGCGCGGCGCGCCGCCGTCGTCAGCAGCACGACGGCGAGGCTCGCCAGGCCGACGACCGCGCTGCCCGCGTACAGGAACAGGTGCGGCAGCGTGAAGAACGTGTCCGGCCCGACGTCGCTGTGCCACTGGATGTCCCAGGTCAGCCCGACCAGTGACAGCAGTGACCCCCCGAGCACGACGTTCGCGGGCAGCAAACCCGTTCGCGTCTGTTTCGCCACCGGCGTGGTGCGCACGCCGGATGCGGTGAGATCCATTTCCCCCGACCTTTCTACTTGACCAGCAACGGAAAAACGACTTGGGCGGGCCCGCCGGGGCCGCGCAGGGACACGGTGATCTCCCACTGCCCGGACATCGGCAGCGCGACCCCCGTGGCGCGGAACCGGCCGGAGCTTTCCGCCACGGCGAGCACCGGGGCGAACGCGTGTCCCATCTGCGCCATGACCGGTTCGACCAGGACGCTGTCGGGCGCGGGGCCGGTCACCGCGACCGCGAACGTGTTGCCGCCGATGCGGGGCGCGTCCGCGGAGAACTGGACGGTGTACGGCCCGGAAACCGCCTGCTGCGTGGTGGCTTTCGCGGCGCCGGCGGGCCAGAGCAGCCAGGTGACGCCGGCCACGACGATCAGCGCGACGACGGCGATCAGCACCTTGGGGCGGTTCATCGGCCGGCTCCTGTCGTCGGGACGTCGACCACGGCGGGGATGGTGAGCACGCGGTAGCCGCGTTCGGCCTGCAGCCAGATGCGGTACCGGCCGGGCGCGGCGAAGGTGTAGGTGTAGCTGACGTCCGGCCCGTAGGCGGCGACGGTCTCGTCAGGGCGGTCCAGTTGGCCCGCGACCGGCGGGATCATCGCGTGGACATGGGCCCACGTCGGTGCCTTCGCGGCGTCGGTGCCCGGTTGCCCGGTGATGGGCCCGGCGACGATCAGGTGGCCCAGCATGCCCAGCCACGGCTGGAGGTCCTGGGTCTTGAAGTGCGCGGTGATCGTGGTCGGCGTGCCGGGGGTGATCGTGAGGTCGACCGGCGTGCCGTCGACGGTCCGCGGTCCGGCGCCGGCCGGTTCGGGGACGGGCGCGGCCGTGCCCGTCAAGTCCACAGTGGACCGGACGAGCTGGACCCCGCCACCGCGCCGGACGAGCTCCGCGGCGACGGTGTACGTGCCCGCTTCCGGATCGGCCACGTCGACGCGGTAGCCGCCGGGGCCGACCCGCACCGGGTGCAGGTGGCTCATCCGGCCGGACGGCGAGACCAGTACCAGGTGCACGAGTGCGTTGTCGTGGATCAGCAGGTCGTCGACCGGGCGGCCGGTGGCGCCGTCGGTGAGGTGCAGCGTCAGTCCGCCGCGTTCGGCCTCGACCGCCAGGTTTACCGGTGGCCGCGAGTAGTCCACTGTGGACAGCTGTGCGTTGGCGTACGGGTCGGTGACGTTGTCGTACGTCGGGTCGAGCTGGCTGCCGGGCGCGGGCGGCGGGGGAGTGCTCGCCGACAGCAGCGCGCCGGTGACCGCGACGGCGATCGCGGCGACCGCACCGCCGGCCGGGATCAGCGCGAACGCGGTCCGCCGCGCTCGGACCCCGACCACGAGGGCGAGCAGTAGGAAGACGCCCGCGGCGACGAACCCGCCGTAGGTCGCCTTCTCCCACGGCGGCACCACCCGCGCGGGCACGATGAACGGGATGGTCGCGGTGGTCCCGCTGCCGTCGTCCAGCGACAGTTCCCACGGCCCCGGCTTGCCGACTTCGAGATTTCCCGCGTACACGCCCGGTTCGGCGCCGAGCACGACGTCACCGCGTGAGGTCACGACGCCGTCGGCCGCGACGGCCAGGTGCAGCGTGCCGGGCGCGGTGCCCTGGTGCGTCACGACGTCGACCCGCAGCGGCGACGGCGTGACGTCGACCCGGCGGATGATCACGGTCAGCTCGCGTGCGCCGAGCGTCTGCGCGATCTGGATGTCGCTGCCGGACGGCGCGCCGTCGGCGTGTGCGGTCCCGCCGGCCAGTGCGATCCCCAGCACGGCCAGCAGCATCAGCAACGCGGCTTTCGATTTGGTCCCCATCGTGGAGCGAACTTATCGGCGGTGGACCGTGTCGGGCGTCACGGCGCGGGGGGAACTCCGGTCCCCAGTGCGGGGGACCGGAGCCCCCGGGGATCTCAGGGGCGCAGGAACTTCCGCAGGTGGGAGACGACTTCCGCGGGCTGTTCCTCGGGCAGGAAGTGGCCGCATTCCTCGATCGCGACCCCGGTGACGTCACTGGCGTACTCCTGCCAGATTTCGAGCGTGGGCAGGGTGCCCAGCAGGCCGTTCGCGCCCCAGAGCGCGAGAAGTGGCTGGGTGACGCGCTTTCCGGCGTCGTAGTCGGCGTCGTCGAGTTCGGCGTCGTCCGGAAAGGAGGCTCGGTAGTCGTCGAAACCGGCGCGGAGGGCGCCGGGCTGGGAGAAGGCGCGGACGTACTCCGCGACGGCGTCCGGGTCGAGGGTGTGGCGCTGGTAGGTCCAGCGTTCGTAGAAGTAGCCGAGGTAGCCGGCGATGTTCTGGCCGGCGAGCAGCTCCGGGAGGTCCGGCTGGAGGTGGAAGAGCCAGTGCCAGTAGGCCTTCGCGGTGCCGGTCTCGAGGCGTTGCCACATCGCGCGGGTCGGGGCGATGTCGAGGACGGCGAGGCGGTCGACCTGGTCCGGGCGGTCGAGGGCCCAGCGGTGGGCGACGCGGCCGCCGCGGTCGTGCCCGGCGACGGCGGTCCGCTCGAAGCCGAGGTGCTCGGCGAGGGCGGCGATGTCGGCGGCCATCGTGCGCTTGTCGTAGCCGGTCCGGGGCTTGTCGCTGCGGCCGTAGCCGCGCAGGTCGGGGGCGATGACGGTGTGCGTCTCGGCGAGCGGCTCGAGGACCCGGTGCCAGCAGTGCGATGTCTGCGGCCAGCCGTGGAGGAGGAACAACGGCGGGCCCTCGCCGGCCCTGACGTAGTGCATCCGGATGCCGTTGACGGTGGCCATGCTTTCTAACCTGTTCATACGGTTAGAAGATAGTGGCCCTTCTAACCGTTCGCAACGGTTAGAGTGTGGGACATGGAGTGGGCTTTCGACGGCGGACGGCCGTGCCTCGACCTGGTCAACACGCTGCGCTCCCGGTACGCCGAGGGCGTCGAGATGCTGACCGGGCCCGACGCGCTGGCGGAGTGGCTCTCGCTCGCGGGCTTCACGACGGGCCCGGTGCCGGTGACGGCCGGGAACGTGCTGGCGGCGAAGGCGTTGCGGGAAGCGATCGACCGGGTGCTGCTCGCGGACGGCTTGCCGGACGAGATGGACGTCGACCTGGTGAACAACGCGGCGTCCGCGGCTTCCGCGCCACCACCGCGGCTGGTCGTGGCGGACGGTCGCCTGCGCCGCGAGGTCCCGGCGCCGAAGGACCCGGTGGCGGTGGCGTTCGCGGCCCTGGCGGCGGACGCGATCGACCTGGCGACGAGCGACGCGGAGGTCCGCATCTGCGCGGCGGACGACTGCGGGGTCCGGTTCTGCGACGCGTCGCCGCGGCGGAACCGTCAGTGGTGCTCGATGTCCCGCTGCGGCAACCGCGCCAAGGCCCGCGCCCACTACGCCCGGGTCAGCGGCCGCGACGACTAGCTGGCGGAGCCTGGGCCGTTGCCGCCCACCAGGCGTTGGTAGACCTTCGGGTGGGCGCGGAGCCAGACGTTGAGCCGGCCGATCCAGCGCATGTGCGCGGTCCGCAGCCCAGCCGGGATCGGTGTCGCGAGAAGCCTGACCGCGCCGGCGAAACGCCGGAACCGGCGTTGGTCCCGAAGAGTCCACTGTAGACCGAGACGGTCGCGAAGTACCGGTGGCAGAGTCGCCCGGAGCAGGAACACCTGGGTCCGGGCGTGCCACCGCCACCACGAGTCGGGCAGCCACCGCACCGGCTTGCGTACCGTCCGGATCGTCTCGAAGAGCTGGTCGATCGTCGGATTCCCGGTGAACCCGGCCACCATCTCGTCGTAGTAGCGCTCGAACGACGTCCAGTCCGGCGGCAGGTCGCGCTCCCGCACGCCGAGCAGGCGTCCGACGTCGCACATCTGCGCGTAGTACTCCTCAAGCTCCACATCGGACAGCGGTCGGCCGAAGAAACGTTGCGCGTCAACGGGAGCCTTCACCAGAGTCGCGTGTACCCAGGCATAGGCCTCGGGGTTCAACGCGCTGTAACGCCGTCCGTCCAGCGAGCCCGTGAACGTACGGTGCAAGGCCCGCAACCGCGCGGCTTCCACCCGCGCACCCGCGACCCCGCCGTAGACGTAGATCGACAGCGACGCGCCCGTCCGCATCAGCCGCGTCCAGGGATCGGATGTGTAGCCGGAATGATCGCGCACGCCCGCCGCGACGACCGGGTGCGCCACCTGCAGCACCAGCACCTGTCCCGCCAGCAGCCCGTCGCGGAAGTCGCCGAAGTACTTCCACGCCGCCGTGCCGCGGACGATCGGCGCGGCCATCAAGCCCCGCGGAGCAGCATCATCAGCGGCTCGGCGACCGGGGTGTCCGTCTCGCCGGTCGCCAGGCGGCGCAGCTGCAGCCCGGCGATCAGCGCGACGACCGGCCCGGCCAGCCGCCGCGGCTCCGGCACGCCCAGCGCTTCGAGGATCGTCACGGCCAGCTCGTCGTACGCCGCGAAGCAGCGCGAAGAAGCTTCGTGCAGCTCGGGATCGCGGGCGGACTGGAGGTACAGCTCGTGCGCGCCGAGCTCGTCGGCGCCGAACGGCAGCTGCGCGATCACGTGCTCGACGACCGACGCGGCCTGCTCGACGCTGAGGCCGTCGGCGCGGTAGCCGTCGACGATCGCGCCGAGCTTCGCCGTCTCCTCCGCGGCGAACATCAACATCGCTTCGCGCAGCAACGCCGTCTGGCTGGCGAAGTGGTAGGTGAGCGTGCCGAGGGACACGCCGGCGGCGGCCACGATCCGGCGGTTCGTCAATCCGCCGACGCCGTGCTCGCCGACGACCGTCAACGCGCCACGCAGGATGGCTTCCCGGGTGCTTACCAGCTTGTCTCGGGATGCCGCTCCGGCCACCGTTCGACCTCTTCCAGTTGCGCGGCGAGCGAAACCAGCCGCTCCTCGGCGTGCGAGGGGCCGAGCAGCTGCGCTCCCAGCGGCAGCCCGCCGTCCGTCAGCCCGGCCGGCACGTTGACCCCCGGCCAGCCCAGCACGTTCCACGGCCAAGCGTACGGGCAGGCGGCGATCATGGCCTGGTCGGTCTCCCAGCCGGACAGCCCGTCGAACGTGCCGATCGGCGGTGGCGGGGTCGCGGTCGTCGGGGTCAGCAGGACGTCGACGCGGCCGAAGACCGAGCCGATCCGGCGGTGCAGTCCCGGCTCCAGCGCCCGCGCGAGCCGCAGCGCGGGCCCGGCGAGCAGGCGGCCGTGGCCGGCGTTGCTGCGGGTGCGCGGGTCGAGCCCGGTGCGGTCGGGTACGCGCAGCGTCCAGTCGCGGACACCGGTGAGCGAGCGCGGCAGGAACGTCAGGCCGATCAGCCCGTAGTCCGGCTCGACCTCGACGATCTCGTGGCCCAGCCCGGCGAGCGACTCGGCGAGCCGGCGCACGGCGGCTTCGACGACCGGGTCGAGCCGGGTCTTGGTGGCGGTGAAGGGAATCCGCGTCGACAGCCCGATCCGCAGCCGGCCGGGTTCACGGGTGGCGGCGGTCCGGAACGTGCGGCCGGTGTCGGCGGTGACGTCCAGCAGGAGGGCGGCGTCTTCGACGGTGCGGGCGAGCGGGCCGAGCACGGTCAGGCCGTGGAACAGCTCGCCGTCGGTCGGGATCCGGCCGCGCTGGGTCTTGATGCCGACGAGCCCGGTCCACGCGGCCGGGATGCGCACCGAGCCGGCGCCGTCGGAACCGAGCGCGGCCGCGATGACCCCCGACGCCACCGCGGCCGCGCTCCCGCCCGAAGAGCCCCCGGGGGTGTGGCCGGGGTGCCACGGGTTGCGCGTCACGCCGAAGGCCGGGCCCTCGGTGAACGGCCATTGGCCCAGCTCGGGGGTGTTCGTCTTGCCGATGATGACAGCGCCGGCCTCCCGCAGCAGCGCGACGGCGGGCGCGTCGGTGGTGGCGCACGGGAACTCGCCGGCGCAGCCGAACGACGTGGGCAGGCCGGTGAGGTCGACGTCGTCCTTGATCGCGACGGGCACGCCGAGCAGGGGTTGCCGGTCGCCGGCCCGGAGCCGCTCGTCCGCCTCGGCCGCTTCGGCGAGCGCCGCGTCGTCGCGCAGGTGCCGGAAGGCGTTGAGGGTGGGCTGGCTCGAGTGCGCGCGCCCGAGCGCGGTCGCGGTGAGCTCGGCGGAGGTGACTTCGCCCGCGGCGAGCTGCGCGGCCTGCGCGGCGAGACCGGTGAAGTCCAGGCTCGTGGCTGTCATGGCGGCCCCCGGAGGTTCTCGTTCGTTCGAACGAACGTTACCGGATACCGTCGGTCTCCGGCTACTCCCGAGCGCCCCAATGTGGCGTTGGTTGCGTCCCACGCACCGAACGCCACATTGGGTGCGTCTGACGCACCGAACGCCACATTGGGGCGCTCTAGAGTGGGGGACAGCCGAGCCCGGAGGGCCGATGACGTTCGACTTCGCCGGATTCCCCGACGCCGCTCTTGCCGCGATCCCCCGCGTGGACCTCGGTGGCTGGCCGACGCCGCTGCACGAGGCGCCGCGGCTCGGCGAAGCCCTCGGCCTGCGGAACCTCTGGCTGAAACGCGACGACGTCCACCCGCTCGGCGCCGGCGGCAACAAGCTCCGCAAACTCGAGTTCCACCTCGGCGCGGCCCGGGAAGCCGGCGCGGACACCGTGATCACCTTCGGCGCGCTCCAGACCAACCACGGCCGCCAGACCGCCGCCGCGTGCGCGAAGCTCGGCCTGCGCTGCGAACTCGTCCTCACCGCGAAGGTCCCTCGCGACGGCGAAGCGTACGAGCGGGGCGGGAACATCCCGCTCGACAAGCTCTTCGGCGCGACAGTCCACGTCTGCGCGGACGGCGAAGAGACCGGCCGCACCTACGACCGGCTCGTCGCCGAAGCCACCGCCGAAGGCCGGAAGGTCGCCACCGTCCCGGTCGGCGGCTCCAACGACCTCGGCGCCCTCGGCTACGTCCGCGCCACGTACGAACTGGCGAAGCAGCTGGAAGAACGCGGTGTCGAGCGCGCCCACCTCGTCGTCCCGCACGCCAGTGGCGGCACGGCGGCCGGGGTGGTGCTGGCCACCGCGTTGCTCGGGAACCTCGGCGTCGGCATCGCCTGCGTCAGCCACCCGCTCGACGAGGCCACCGAGAACCTGCGTGACCTAGTCGACGGCGCGGCGAAGCTGCTCGGCGTCGTACCGCCGCCGCTCACGCACACGAAGATGAGCGACTCCACCCTCGGGCCCGGCTACGGCATCCCGACCGACGCGGTCTGGAACGCGCTACGGCTTTTCGGTCGCACCGAGGGCGTTGTGCTCGATCCGGTTTACACCGGCAAGGTGGCCGCCGCGCTGGTCGAATGGGCGGGCCACTTCGCCCCCGACGACCACGTGGTGTTCCTGCACACCGGCGGGATGCCCGGCCTGTACGGCTACGCGCCCGAATTCGCCGAGGCCGTCGAAGGCTGACTCGAGCCGGGTCGCGACCCGCAGCAGCGTGCACAGCAGCACGACGTCGGCGAGCAGCAGCCCCCGCTGCGTGACCCCGATCGGGAACGCGTCCGAGATCTCGCGGAACGGCCCGATTTCGGCTTCGCTCAGCCGCACCAGCACGAAGCTGATCGCGAACAGCCCGAACGCGACCGCGGTCAGCCGGATCGCCCGTACGACGGCGGCGCGCTCCGGCCGTCCCCGCAACGTTTCCAGCAGCGAGATCGCCGCGCCGGGCAGGCTCAGGAACGCGACCAGGCACGCGTAAAGGTGGATCTCGCCGCTCACCGGGTCGGGCGCCTCCGGGTAGCTCGCCGGGAACACCGCGGCCGCGGCCATCCCGAGCGACCAGAGCGCGAGCAGCACCCGGGTCGTCCGCGACATCGGCACAGCGGCGGCGTGCAGCGCGCCGAGCACCGCCAGCGAACCGATGGCCAGCGACAACACGCTCGCCGCGAGCATCCCTTCGCCCCGGTCGGTCACGGTGTAGCTCGACAGCGTGTCGTACACCGGGTCGTGCGAGCTGATGATGTGCAGCACCACGGCCGTGAACAGCCCCCAGCCGATCGCGCCCAGTGCCACGAGCCGCCACGGTCTCGTGCGCTTCCCCTGTTCCGTCCCCATGCTCTCCAGGTTCTCGGAGAACGGGACGGTCGTGATCAGGGAAGACCCTGAATTCCCCCGGATGCGAAGTCGATCAGTACCAGGGCCTGGTCGTCGTGGCGCTTCGGGCGCGGCCAGCGTTCGCCGTCCGGGTCCTGCTTCTCCGCGGTCCGGACGGCGTCCAGCACGGCGTCCGGACCGTCGGCGCGGGTGATCGCGAGGACCTCGCGCCAGTCGAACAGCTCGTACTGGTCGACGCCGATCGAGACGCCGTCACTGGCGAGCAGCACGGCGTCGACGTCGGCCCGCGGCCAGCTGCGGCGGACCGCGTGGGCGGCCGCGCCCGGATCGGCTTCGGCGACCCAGAAACCGTCGTGGGCGTTGCGCCGGCGCCGGACGTCCGCGCCGGTCTGGAGCATCCCGCGCCGCCGCAGCCGGGTGAGCCGGTCGTCGGAGACGACGTCAACACCGGAGTCGCCGAAGCCGCCGAAGCCGACGACCGGGCTGTCGGCCAGCACCAGCGCTTCCACGCGCTCTTCGAGCCACCGCACCCCCGCGACCGTGCTCGACGGCGACTGCTGCGGCCGCAGGGCGTTCTCCGCCGTCACGACGGCGATCGCGCCGGTCAAGAGGTCCGTCAGGTCGGCTTCGGGTGCCGCGCGGAGGTCGTCGGCGAGGCGGTGGGCGAGCCGTTCGGCGTACCAGCCGCCCGGGGGTTGCGAGGGGTCCGACGAGGTGGCGCCGTCGAGGACGAACACGGCGTTGTCCAGCACGACGACGTGGTCTTCGGTCGGGCGGGGGTGGCCGTCGGCGCCCACCCCGGCCCGCTCGGCGATCACGATCTCGGGCATCACCCGACTGTACGTCGCCGGTCCGCGGTCTTCGCGCCGAGAACGCTGCCGAGGAGCGCAGTGAATGACTCATTCACTGCGTCGGATGCCAGGAATGAGTCATTCACTGCATCGCAGCGAGCTGTCAACTCAGGTTGACACAGCCCTGATGTCAACGTAGGTTGACAGGCATGACGGAAGCGACGGACCTGGCCGCCCGGGCCGGCGACCGCGATCCCCGGGTGGGACTGCGTGCGGTCGCCGCGCTCCGGCGGCTGGTGGAACAACTGGAGGCCGTGCAGGTCCGCAGCGCGCGGATCAACGGCTGGTCGTGGCAGGAGATCGCCGCCGAGCTGGGGGTCAGCCGGCAGGCCGTGCACAAGAAGTACGGGAGGCACTGATGTTCGAACGGTTCACGGCGGACGCGCGGATGGCGGTCGTCGAAGCGCAGATCGTGGCGCGGGAGTCCGGTTCGGTGGAGATCCGGCCGGTGCACCTGCTGGCCGGCCTGGTCAAGACCGACGTCCCCCTGCTCGCCGAGCTGGGTATCTCCACGGAAGAAGTCGCCGCCGAACTGGCGCGCACCCGGCGTCGCGGCGGGGTCAGCGAGGCCGACGCCGAAGCGCTCACCGAGTTCGGCATCGACGTCGAGCAGATCGTCGAACGCATCGAGCAGACCCACGGCGAGGGGGCGCTCGCCGGCCGGCTCGGGCCGGTCAAGCGCGGGCACATCCCGTTCACGTCGCAGTCGAAGAAGACCTTGGAGTTGAGCCTCAAGGAGGCGGTCCGGCTGGGGGACAAGCACCTCGGGCAGGAGCACATCCTGCTGGCGCTGGCCCAGCAACGCGACACCGACGACGTGCTCGCCCGGCGCGGTGCCGACTACCCGACGCTGCGCCGGGCGGTGCAGCAGCGCAAGGCCGGCTAGCGGCCCTGCCGCTCTTCGGCGGAACGGTCGCGCCAGGTGGTCAGCGGCAGCAGGATCTGGGTGAGCGGCCCGATGGCCAGCGCGTAGAGCACGGTGCCGATCCCGACCGTCCCGCCGAGCAGGAAGCCGACGGCGACCACGGTGACCTCGATGCCGGTGCGCACCAGCCGGACCGACCAGCCGGTGCGCCCCGCCAGCCCGGTCATCAGGCCGTCACGGGGACCGGGGCCGAGCCGCGCGCCGACGTAGGTGGCGGTCGCGACGCCGTTGAGCGCCACCCCGCCGGCCAGCAGCGCGATCTGCCACCCCAGGTCGTGCTGGTCGGGGAGCACGGCCCGCACGGCGTCGACCATGACCGAGATGACCACGACGTTCGCGATGGTGCCGATCCCGGGCCGCTGGCGCAGCGGGACCCACAGGAGGAGCACGACCACGGAGATCAGCCCGGTGACCGTGCCGAACGTCAGGCCGGTGTGTTTCAGGACGCCTTCGGCCAGCACGCTCCACGGCTCGAGGCCGAGGCCGGCGCGGGTCACGAAGGCGACGCTGGTGCCGTAGAGGGCGAGGCCCCCGAACAGCTGGACACTGCGGCGGACGGGGTCGCGGGAGATCCGGACGGGCCGGAGATCGATCTGAGCCACGTCTCCACTATCAGGGCAAAGTGGCCTTGTAAACCATGGCCACTTCCAGGATATTGGCCTGATGGAACCCGTCATCCCGGTAGGTGGACGCATCTCCGGTCCTCGATTGGCCACCTTGCTGGGCTCCTGGCGGCAAGGCGGGTCGCGGCAGGGGTCAGCCGATCTGGCCGCCGCCATCGAGCTGCAGGTGCTGGACGGCCAGCTCCCGCTCGGCACCCGGCTGCCCGCCGAGCGCGAGCTGGCCGACGCGCTCGGCGCCAGCCGGACGCTGATCGGCGCGGCCCTGGACCGCTTGCGGGAGAACGGGTTCGTCGCGAGCCGCCGCGGCGCGGGGTCGTGGATCGCCGCGCCCGGGCGGCGTCGCCGCGGCCCGCTAGCCCCGGTGGGGGACGGCTCGATCGACTTCACCCACGCGTCCTCGCCGGCCATCCCGGGCACGGCCGCGGCGGTCGACGCGGCCCGCGTCCGGCTCGCCGACCACCTGGGCGACCACGGCTACCAGGAACGCGGCCTGCTCGGCCTGCGGGAGAAGATCGCCCGGCGGTACACCGAACGCGGGTTGCCGACGACGCCCGCGCAGGTGATGGTCACCAACGGCGCGCACCACGCGTTCGTCCTGGTCCTGCGGATGCTTTCGGGCCCCGGCGACCGCGTGCTCGTCGAGCAGCCGACGTACCCGAACGCGCTGGAGGCGATCCGCGCCGCGCACGCGATCCCGGTGCCGGTGGCGCTCGACCCGGCCGGGCTGCGTGGCTGGGACATCGCGGGCATCGACGCGGCGTTGCGCCAGGCGAACCCGCGGTTCGCCTACCTCGTCGTCGACTTCCAGAACCCGACCGGCCTGCGCCTGGACGCCGAAGGCCGCGAACGGCTCGGCGCGGTGCTGGCCCGCGCCCGGACCCCGGTCGTCGTCGACGAGACGCTCGTCGAGCTGGACCTGGAAGGCGACCCGCTCGACGGGCCGCCGCCGCTGGCCACCTTCGCCGGCGACCTGGCGATCTGCGTCGGCTCGGCGTCGAAGACGCACTGGGGCGGGCTGCGCCTCGGCTGGATCCGCGCGTCGGAGGACCTGCTCGGCCGGCTGGTTTCGGCGCGCTACGCGGTCGATCTCGGGTCGCCGGTGTTCGAGCAGATCGTGCTGACCGAGCTGCTGGCCGACGAAGCCGCGCTGGCCCAGCGGCGCGACGAGCTGCGCGGCTACCGCGACGCCCTGGCCGGCGCGGTGCACCGGTACCTGCCGGAGTGGACCTTCACGCTGCCGAAGGGCGGCCTGTCGCTGTGGTGCCGGATGCCGGAGCCGGTGAGCTCGCGGCTGGCGGTGGCCGCGGCGAGCCACGGGGTCCAGGTGGCGCCCGGCTCCCGCTTCGGCGTCCACGGCGGCCTCGAGCGCTGGATCCGGCTGCCGTTTTCCCTGCCGCCGGACAAGATCGACGAGGCGGTCCGGCGGCTGAGCGCCGCGGCGGCGTCGGTCAGCGGCACCCCGGCCTCACTGGACGCGCCGATCGCCTGAACGAACCGGTGCGCTGGATGCGAGCCTGCTCCCAGGGATGGGCGGCGTTCGTGAGCATCCAGCGCACCGGTTCGGTGTGCACACCCCCGTTCGCGGACGTGACCCCGCTCGCGGGTAACCGCTGGCTTCCCGGCACAGCCCCTCGACGTGCCGGGAAGCCCGCGGTTCAGATGCGCTCTCGGTACTGCGAGATCTCGCTCGGCGCGGTGAGCGAAAACTCCCGGAGCGCACCCGGTGTGGGTCCCGGCGTCGCGGGGGCAGCGCGACGCCGGGACCGGGATCCGACCCGGCCGGGCGCGGTCGGCCGGTCGGAAAGACTGTGGTTTCGCATGGGTTTACGCCCCTGGGGTACGTCGGACGCGGTTGAGCGTCACGAGACGTGAAAGAGTCACGGATCGCGTACTGGAGCAGGGGAATCGTTACGCCTTATCGGCGTGCGCGTGCGTCTAGTTGATCTTGTTTTGGACGCAGTTCTCCCCGGCTGCCCGGTCCCGGGTCAGTCGGGGGAGGTGGTGGGCAGGGCGGCTTCCCTGCCCGCGCCGTCGACGTCGTGGTCGAGGCTGGCACCGATGAGCTTCAGCTGGGTGGTGGTGACGTCGTCGGTGTGCACGGCGAACGGGTGGCGGACGCCACCGGGGCCGTCGTGGCCGGGAGCGGCGGTCGGCGCCGGCGCGCTCGGGGCGGTGGTGCCGCCGGGCAGGCCCGGAGTGCTGTCGCCGCCACCGCCGTTGCGAGCGTGGACACCGGAGTCGCGCGGCTGCTCCTGGTGGGCGGGCAGCGTGTGCTGCACCTCGACGAGGTGCACGACCGCGGCCCGGGAGGCCGTCGACGTCGTCGCCGCTTCCGCCGCGGCGGGGGCGGTTTCGGTGCCGGCGGCGGCGGTGGTCACCGGGGTGAGGGTGTCGCTGACGACGCCGGGCACGATGACCGTGACGCCGCCGGAGTTCGAGCTGCCGCCCAGGATCGGGTCGAGGAGGTCGTCGAGCGGGAGCAGGACGGGCGCGTCCGGGTTGTTCGCGGGCGCCTGCGTGAGCGGCGCGAGGACGGTGTGGGACAGCGTGTCCGTGAGGGTGGTGACGGTGTTCAGCGTTCCGCTGACGGTCGTGGTGACCGTGTTCAGCGTGCCGCCGACGACGTTGAGGACGCCGCCGACGAGCCCGCCGAGCAGATCGCCGGACGAGGTCGCCTTCGTCGTGGGCTGGGTCAGCGGTTCGGTCGCGGAGGTGACAGTGCCGACGAGTCCGTTGAGCAGGCCGCCGGAGGAAGTTGCCTTGGTGGTGGTCGCGGGCTCGGTGAGCGGCTTGGTCGCGGAGGTGACGCCGTCGACGAGGCCGCCGAGCAAGCCGCCCGAGGAAGTCGCCTTCGCGGCCGGTTCCGTCGCCGGTGCTGTCGACGGTTCTTCGGCGGGCTGAGTGTCCTTCGTGGACTGCTTCGCGGTGGCCTCGGTGTCCGCGGCCGTCGTCTCGGGTTCGCCGGTCGTGGCCGGGCCGGCCTGGGTTTCGTCCGCCTGGCGTGCGCACTTGGCGTCTTCGCGGTGGCTCCGGTGGTGCCTGCCGTGCGCGAAGGGCTTGGCGGAATGGTCCACAGTGGAGACGGCCGGGGCCTCCGGGCAGCTCGCCGTTTCGGCGGCGCTCGCGGTGCTGCCGGACAGCGCGCCGGTGAGCAGCCAGCCGGCGAGGGTCAGGCCCCCGGCGACGAGGATCTTGGCGGCGGGCCGCTGCAGCGCGGCCGCCCACGGCCGCGGCGTGCGCGCTTTCCCGAGCTGGTGACCTGCGGAAATCGAGTCGCCGCCGAGGCGGGTGCCGGCTTCCGGACCCCGGCGCACTTCACCCGCTGTGAGCGCAGGCCGCGCGGGAGCGCTGCGGCGCGCGTTCGCCGTGCTGCTCACCGCCACCACCACCGTCCGCGCCTGAAACTCTCACGGTGTCCGCTCGAGTTTTGTTCTTGCTGGGGTCTTTACTCCGGCCAGGTCGCAGTTCCCCCGGGGCTGCACTCTTTCTAGCACCGCTCGGGAGTCTTTCATCTCTCCCGCGTTCGATCCAGCCCGTAAGCCGGAACGGCCCTACCGGGCAAGGTATCTGCGGCCGACGAGTTGATCACTCTCAGTGCCGTTCGGGTGCTTCCCGGCCGCCATTCGGACCAGTTCTGCAACTTGCATATTTGAGCGTTGACCTGATGTTTCCCGTACCCCGATAGCTTTCCGTGCCGACACAGTGGCTTTCGGTGCGCGGGCAAGCGTTTCAGCCGGGCGATCGGCACGCGGCCCGGAGAGCGGGACGCGCGCTGCGCCGACGGGGTCCACAATGGTCGGCCGGCCCGCATCCGCGCCGCTCGGACCACTCCGGTCCGTGATCGTCGACGCCCGCGCGCCCGCTGGTCCGGACCGCGCTCGCCAGGCGGCGCCGCAGACGCGAAAGTGCCTTCATGATCGCGGAGCGTGACACCCGGCTGCGGCAACCGGACGACCCCGCCGGCCGGTGCCGCGGCGGTCGCCGGCGCACCCGGCCCCGGGCCCGCACGGCGCGTCGGCATTTCACCCCCGAATTCACCGCCGGAAAGTTTCCGCCTTGCCGGCGCGGTCGTCAGACCAGTTTGCGCAATCGGGTGATGCCCTCGTCGATGACGTCGTTGCGCTTGCAGAACGCGAAACGCAGGAGGTGTTTCCACTCGTCCGGGTGATCGGTGAACACCTTGACCGGCACCGCCGCGACCCCGACCCGCCCGGGCAGCTCCCACGCGAGGTCGGCGGCGTCGGTGAAGCCCAGCGGCCGCACGTCGACGCAGACGAAGTACGTGCCGGCCGTCGGCCGCACCGTGAACCCGGCGTCCGCGAGCCCGGCCGAAAGCCGGTCGCGCTTTTCCTGCAGGCTGGACCGCAGGCCGTCGACCCAGGGCAGCTCGTGGTCGAGCGCGTGTGCGACGGCCGGCTGCAGCGGCCCGCCGGACACGAAGGTGATGAACTGCTTCGCCGCCTTCACCGCCGCGACCAGCTCCGGCGTCGAGCAGACCCAGCCGATCTTCCAGCCGGTGCAGTTGAAGGTCTTCCCGGCGCTCGAGATGCTCACCGTCCGCGGGCGCATGCCGGGCAGCGTGACCAGCGGGATGTGCTCGGCGTCATCGAAGACCAGGTGCTCGTAGACCTCGTCGCAGATCGCGATGAGGTCGTGCTCGACGCAGAGCGCGGCGAGCGCCTCGAGCTCGGCGCGGGTGAACACGGTGCCGGTCGGGTTGTGCGGCGAGTTGACCAGGATGGCCCGGGTTCGCGGCGTGACGGCGGCGCGCAGCCCGTCGACGTCGAGGCCGAACCGCCCGTCTTCGCCCTCGACCAGCCCGACGACCTTGCGTTCGGCACCCGCCATCGCGACCGCGGCGGCGTAGGAGTCGTAGTAGGGCTCGATGACGATGACCTCGTCGCCGGGCTCGGTCAGCGCGATCAGCGTTGCCGCAATGGCCTCGGTCGCGCCCGCGGTGACCAGGATCTCCGTGTCCGGGTCGTACTCGGTGCCGTAGCGCAGCCGGTGCCGCGCGATAGCCGCGCGCAGCTCGGGCCGTCCCGGTCCGGGCGGGTACTGGTTGGCCCCGCCGAACAGCGCGTTCTTGGCCGCTTCGAGCATGCCGGCCGGGCCGTCGGTGTCCGGGAAGCCCTGGCCGAGGTTGACCGCGTCGTGCCGGACGGCGAGCGCGGTCATCTCCGCGAAGATGGTCGAGGTGAACGGCCGGAGGCGGGGGACGAGAGCAGGTTCGCGCACGATCAGCCATCCTCACGGACAATGGCAGGGTGGAGCAACTGACCCCCGCCAAGGTGACGCCCGCCGACCCGCCGGGCGGCGCCGCCGGTGAAGAGGAAAAGCGGCGCGCGCTGCGCAAGATGAAGCTGGTCGCGCTGTCGTTCCTGATCGGCGCCACCATCGTCTTCCTGCTGACGAGCTGGGCGCAGTCGAGCGGCTGGCCGGGCTGGGTCGGCTACGTGCGCGCCGCGGCCGAAGCCGGCATGGTCGGCGCGCTCGCCGACTGGTTCGCCGTCACGGCGCTCTTCCGCCATCCGCTCGGGCTGAAGATCCCGCACACGGCGATCATCCCGAACAAGAAGGACGCGCTGGGCAGCAGCCTCGGCGACTTCGTCGGGTCGAACTTCCTCTCCGAGGAGGTCGTCCGCGACAAGCTGAAGCGCGTCGAGATCGCTCGCCGCCTGGGTGCGTGGCTGGCCCAGGAGGACAACGCCGAGCGCGTGACGTCCGAGCTGGCCACGGTGGTCCGGGCCGCGGTCCGCGTCCTCCGCGACGAGGACGTGCAGGCGATCATGGAGCAGGCCGTCGCGCGGCGGATCATCGACAAGCCGTGGGGCCCGCCGCTGGGCAAGATCCTGCAGGGCGTGTTCGCCGACGGCGCGCACCACAAGCTCGTGGACCTGATGTGCGACCGCGGCTACGAGTGGGTCCGCGACAACCACACGACGATGCTGCGCGTGGTGTCCGACCGCGCGCCGAGCTGGTCGCCGAAGTTCGTCGACGAGATGCTCGCGGACAAGGTCTACGGTGAGGTGCTGTCGTTCGCGTGGGCGGTGAAGACCGACGTCAACCACCCGATGCGGCTGGCGCTGGACAAGTTCCTCGGCGAGTTCGCCCAGGACCTGCAGACCGACCCCGACGTGATGGCCCGCGCCGAGCAGGTGAAGGGCCAGATCGTGAACCACGAGGAGGTCCAGCGGCTGATCGGCTCGGCGTGGAGCACGGCGAAGGAGATGCTGCTGACGGCGGCGGAGGACCCGTCGAGCGAGCTGCGCCGGCGCGTCCGCCTGGGTCTGACGTCCCTGGGCGGGCGGCTGGTGTCCGACGACCAGCTGCGCTCGAAGGCCGACGGCTGGGTCGAGGGCGCGGCGGCGTACCTGGTGAAGAACTACTCGCGCGAGATCACGACGATCATCACGGACACGGTCGAGCGCTGGGACGCCGAGGAGACGTCGCGCAAGATCGAGCTCCAGGTGGGCCGGGACCTGCAGTTCATCCGCATCAACGGCACCGTCGTGGGTGCGCTGGCCGGGCTCGTCATCTACGCGGTCGCGGAGCTGCTGTTCTGACGAGCTTGGTCGTATACCACATCTGGGGGAGGTTCAAACCAGTTGTCCACAGGCAGCTGAGTTATCCCCGGGGTTATCCACAGGTTTTCACGGGGATGGCCTAACGGCTGTCCACAACGTGTGGGGGTGAGGGCGGTCGGGGCGTGGATATGTGGTGCTGGGTCGCGGGGTTGTCCACAGGCTTTCGAGGGTCCGCCGCTCGGATGAGAGCGGGTCAGCCCGCCGCGGTCTCCGCCGCCCGGGCTCGCCAGCCGCGCGCCTTCTCGCGGTTCCCGCACACCCGCATCGAGCACCACGTGCGCGAGCGGTTGCGGGACTCGTCGTAGAACGCCCACAGGCACGTGTCCGCCGGGCAGATCTTCAGGCGGATCCAGTCGCCGCGCACGACCAGCCGCGCGCACGCCGCGAACACCGCTCCGACCACGTCATCCGCCATGAGCGCCGGACCCTCGTCCGTGAGGGAGATCCGCGTGCCGACGTCGAGGCTCCCGCCGGGCAGCCGGGGGTCGCCGATCGCGGCGCGCAGGGCGTCTCGCGCCGCGCGGGCCTCGGCGGCCGGATTGGGGGTCAACGCCCGCGCCGCCGCCCACCCTCGCCACTGCCCGGGATCTTCGAGCAGGTCAGTGCCCTCTTCGACGTTGACCGTGTTGAGGAACTCCACGACGAGGGATGCGTCGGTGTGCACGAACCCAGTGTACGGCGGTCGGTGGTTGCCCCCGCGTGCGCTAACCCACATAATGCTTTCACTGGTTACCGGCAAGCGAAAGGAGCGACGATGAGTGCGGTACCGACGCTGGGTGTGGTGGCGCTCGACTGCCCCGACCCGGTGGCACTGGCCGGGTTCTACCGGGCGGTGCTGGAGTGGGATGCGCCCGAGGTCGCCGACGACGGCCACTGGGTCACGCTGGCCAACCCCGCCGGCGGCGCGGGCATCGCCTTCCAGCGGGTGCCCGACTACCGGCCGCCGGCGTGGCCGTCCGCGGAGAACCCCCAGCAGCTGCACCTGGACCTCAACGTCACGGACCTGGAAGCGGCGCACGAGCGCGTGCTCGGCCTGGGCGCGAAACTGCTGGACGACCAGCCGAAGACGTTCCGCGTCTACGCCGATCCAGTGGGCCACCCGTTCTGCCTCTGCGCCTGCTGACGCGTTTATGCGTAGGCTCTGATGTGTGATTTGTCCGAAGTGTCAGAACCAGATGCGGACCGTGGACAAGAACGGCGTCCACATCGACCAGTGCGAGGGCTGCCGCGGGATCTTCCTGGACCGCGGTGAGCTCGAAGCGATCTCCGGTGCGGAGAGTTCGTTCTACGGCCACCAGCCACCGCCCTACCAGGGTGGTGGCCACGGCCGTCCCGATTCGCCGCGGCCCTACCGCGGTGGCTATCCGGACTCGCCCAAGGGCTACCGGGGAGGCGGCTACGCGGATTCGCCGAAGGGCTACCGCGGCGGCGGCTACTCGGATTCGCCGAAGCCGTACGGGCACGGCCACCGCAAGCGCGGCTTCCTCGAGAACCTCTTCGACTGAGGTGGGTCTCGACCTGCGGATCTGCCCGTCGTGCGGCGACCGGGCAGACCGCCCGGTCGCCGCCGGGGCGGAACTGGAGTGCGTCCGGTGCGGACACCGGTGGCCGTTCCGGCGGCTGCCGCTGTTCGCGCTGACCGGCCCGAGCGGCGCGGGCAAGTCGACGCTCGGCCCGCTCCTGGAGGCCCGCTTCGGCGGCGAGGTCGTGGTGCTGGAGCAGGACGTCCTCTGGACGGGAGCCCTCCGCGACGACGTCGCGGCGTTCCGGGCGGTGTGGCTGCGGATGGCGGCGATGCTGCACCAGAACGGCCGCCCGGTCGTGCTGTGCGGCACGGTCGCGCCGCCGGAGTTCGAGCCGCTGCCGGAGCGCGCGTTCTTCAGCGAGATCCACTACCTGGCCCTGGTGAGCACGCCGGAGTCGTTGAGCGGCCGGCTGCGGGCGCGTCCGGCGTGGCGGGAGTGGGACGAGCCGCGCATCGAGGAGATGCTGGAGTTCAACGACTGGCTGCAGAAGTCGGCGGCGGAACTGGGTGTCGACCTCTTCGACACGACGGAGGCCTCGGCCGAGGCGACGGCCGACCACGTCGAGAAGTGGATCCGCGCGCGGCTGCCGTAGTTTTCCCGTGAAAGCTACGCTCCGGCGAGGGGCCAGGTCCGGCCGCCCGGTTCGTCGAGCCAGAACTCCTGGCGGTCCGCGGTGACCGTCACCCCGAAGCGGTCGCGGTCCGGCTTGCCCAGCTCGCACCACTCGACGTACGCCGCCTCGGCCAGCTCCCACAGTGCTCGCGGGCCGCCCTGGGCCACTTCGTCCGCGCCGGCGCGCTTGCGGTGCCGGACCCACGAGCCGTCCGGGTGGGCCAGCGAGACGCTGTCGCCCGCGCCGTCGCGCACCGGGCGCACGCCCGGCATCGCCAGCCCGGCGAAGAACTCGAACTGCTTGCGCGGCTGGATCACCGACGACATCGGCAGCCGCGTCTGCTCCCAGTCGTCGCGTGACGGCATCGGCAGCGGGTCGGCCTGGGCCAGCCGGTGCGCGCGAAGCGGCATGAAGCGGCCGTCGCGCGCGAGGACGTGGCCCTGCCCGGTGCCGTCCTCGCCGGCGACCAGCCGGATCAGCCCGGCGCCGATCGGCCGGTTCAGCGTCGTCACGATCAGCCCGCCCGGCACCGTCTGCGCCAGCCACGCGGACGGGATCGAGGAGACCGAAGCGGTGCACAGCACCCGGTCGAACAGCGTGCCGGCCGGGAAGCCGAGCGCGCCGTCGCCCACCTCGCACGCCGGCCGGTAGCCGGCCGCGGCCAGCCGTTCGCGCGCCGCGCCGACGAGCACCGGGTCGATGTCCACTGTGGACACCTGGCCGGCGCCGCAGCGGTGGCTCAGCAGCGCGGCGTTGTAGCCGGTGCCGGTGCCGATCTCGAGCACGCGCTGCCCGTCCCGCACCCGCAGCTCCTCGAGCATGATCGCCATGATCGACGGCATGCTCGACGAGCTCGTCGGCGTCCCCGCCACCGGCCCGGTGCGCCGGGCGAGCTCCCAGCGGTCCGGGTCGTCGTCCAGCTGCGTGACCAGCACGTCGCGCGAGTAGACGGCCTCCAGCCAGCCGGGATCCTCCCGGTCGACCGCCGCCCACAGCCCGCCTGCCGGCGTGAAGAACCGCGGCAGGAAGACGTGGCGCGGTACCGCGCGGAAGGCGGCGATCCATTCCGGGGCGTGCAGGACGTCCTCGTCGAGCAGGTGCTCGACGAGGCGCCGCCGCAGCCGGGCCGAGCGCGTCATACGCCCACGTTAGCGGGTGAGGGGCATCACGCCCGTTTGTTGCAAGCAGAGTGCTTGCAATAGCTAGCACTCGCGCGTACCGTCGGAAGTGTCGCGAGGAGGTGACCGGATGGCAGAAACCGGTGGGACGCCAGGATCCGGCAGTCCCATGGAGAAGGTCGCGGACATCGCTTCCGACATCGGCGAGTACATCCGCCAGCAGCGCAACACCGCGAAAATCTCGTTGCGCCAGCTGTCGAAGCTCGCCGGCGTGTCCAACCCGTACCTGAGCCAGATCGAGCGCGGGGTGCGCAAGCCCAGCGCCGAGATCCTGCAGCAGATCGCCAAGGGACTGCGCATTTCAGCCGAAGCGCTGTACGTGCAGGCCGGGATCCTCGATCTGCCGACGGGTGGTCCGGTGGGCGACGCGATTCGCGCCGACGCCGAGCTGACCGAACGGCAGAAGCAGGTCCTGCTCGACGTCTACGAGTCCTTCCGCCGGGAGAACGCCGCGGCACGGCCGGCCGCCGGGTCGTCTCCCGCCACAGACACCCCAGACAGCACACCAGCCGCAGACACCAAGGAGTCAGCATGACGACCCCCAAGACCACCGAAGACGTCAAGAAGGCCGTGACCAGCGCCCTCGACCAGGTCCGCACCCCGCTGCTCGCCGCGCTCGGCGCCGGCAACCTGGCCGGCCAGGCCGTCACCGACGCCGTGGCGAAGGCCAAGGAGAACGTGACCAAGGGCAGCGAGACCGCCCGCAAGAACCTGCAGGAGCTGCCGACCGACGTCGAGAGCCTCCGCGGGAAGCTGGACCCGGCCGAGCTGCGCAAGGTCATCGACGAGTACACCGAGGCCGCGCTCAAGCTGTACAACAAGCTGGCCGAGTCGGGCGAGCAGGCGTGGGACAAGTTCTCGACCCAGCCGCAGGTCAAGAAGGCCATCGAGCAGCTCGAGGAGGCCATGGCCACCGCGCAGGGCCAGGTCGAGGGCGTCGCAGGCGAGGTCCGCGAGCGCGTCGACGGCGTGCTGGGCACCTTCACCAAGCGCACCCGCTCGGTCGGCGAGAAGACCGCCCGCAAGGTGACCGACGTCGCCGGCGACGCCGCCGACGCCATCGAGGAGCTGGGTGACGACGTCGCCCACGAGACCCGCTCCGCGAGCCGCAAGGTCGCGAACAAGACGGCCCCGAAGACGGCCGCTCCGGCCCGTCGCACCACCGGCGGTACGACCACCAGCGCCGCCGCGAAGAAGCCGGCCGCCCCGAAGGCCGACAAGTAACCGAGCCGGATAGGTAAAAACGCCGTGAACACCCCGGCCCCGCCACCGCATGCCGGTGGCGGGGCCGGGGTCGTTCGGGCGGTTTGCCGTAAGCTGTCGCTGTGCTGGTTGCCATCTGGATCCTCGAAGTAGTCCACTGGGGCAGCGCGCTGGTCGGGCTCTTCGCGTTCGTGCACGCGCTCCTTCAGCGCGCCGACGCCTATTCCGCGGCCGACCGCAAGACCAAGCCCGTCTGGATGCTCATCACCGGCGGCGCGACGCTCGCGATGGCGTTGTTCAGCGTGATGGGCCCGGGGATGATCTTCTGGGTGCCGGCCATGGCCGCGGCCCTGGTCTACATCGTGGACGTCCGCCCCAAGCTGATCGAGGTCCAGCGCGGCGGCTCGAACTGGTAGTTACGCTGGCAGCGTGACCTGGACCATTGCCGGGAGCCTCACCGTGGTTCCCGCCCCCACGCGTACCGACCTGCTCGCCGATCCCGTCGCCAAGGCGCTCGCCGCGCTCGCCGATCCGGACGCCGTCGGCGTCACCGAGATCGACCCGGCGCTGGCCGACACCGCCGCCTTCTGCGAGACCTACGGTTCGCCGCTCGAAGCGTCCGCGAACTGCGTCGTCGTCGCCGGCAAGCGCGCGGGCGAAGTCCGCTTCGCGGCCGCGCTCGTGCTCGCGACGACCCGCGCCGACGTCAACGGCGTGATCAAGCGCCGCCTCGACGTCCGCAAGGCGTCGTTCGCGCCGATGGACGAAGCCGTCACCCTGACCGGGATGGAGTACGGCGGCATCACGCCCGTCGGCCTGCCCGCCGACTGGCCCATCCTGATCGACCAGCGGGTCGCCGACGCTCCCGAGCTCGTCATCGGCAGCGGGATCCGCGGCAGCAAGCTGCTGATCTCCGGCGCCGCGCTGGCCTCGCTGCCCGGTGCCGAGGTCACCGAGGACCTCGCCAAGTGACGTCCGTCTGGCTCCGGTACCTGACCGGTGCCGACATCGACTCGCTCGGCGTCACGGACGCGGACATCGTCGGCGCGGTCGAGGACGTGCTCGCCGACCACGGCCGCGGCCAGGTCGTCTTCGAACCGCGGACGCACCTCGTGCCGGACAACGGCGGCAAGGGCCACTTCAACATCCTCCGCGGCCACCTGTCCTCGAAGCAGGTCAGTGGCGTGAAGGTCGTCGGTGACTTCGTGGGGAACTTCGAACGGGGCCTCCCTTCCGAAATGGCGTTGATCCTGCTGCTCGACCCGGACACGGGCATGCCGCGGGCCATCGTCGACGGCACGATGATCACCGAGGCCCGCACCGGCGCGATGACCGCCGTCGGCGCGAAGTACCTGGCGCGCCCGGACTCCCGGGTGCTCGGGCACATCGGCGCCCGCGGTACCGCCTGGTGGAACGTCGTCCTCCTCGACTCGCTGTTCGACTTCGCCGAGATCCGGGTGACCAGCAAGCGCCCGGAGTCCCGTGAGGACTTCGGCCGCCGGCTCTCCGAGCGGCTCGGCAAGGACGTCCGCGTCTGCGCCACGGCCGAGGAGACCCTGGACGGCGCGGACATCCAGGTCGAGGCCTCCCGGCTGGTCGAACCCGAGCCGCTGGTGCGGCGCGAGTTCCTCCGGCCGGGCACCTTCCTGGTGCCCTACGGCACGATCAGCGCGCTCGAGCTCACGCTGCTCGACGACATCGACAAGGTCGTCGTCGACGACTGGCGCGAATCGCGGTCCGGCGACCCGCGGTTCGGCGCCCTGCGCCCGCAGCTCAACGCCGGCCTCCTCACCGCGGACGGGGTCCACGCCGAGATCGGCGACATCGTGGCCGGGAAGAAGCCGGGCCGCGAGCACGACGCCGAGCGGATCCTGTTCTGGCACCGCGGACTGTCCACAACGGACGTAGCGGTGGCGAACATGATCCTCACCCGTGCCGAGGCTTCCGGCGTCGGCACCATGCTGCCGTACCGATGATCATCGACGGAAGCGGGTTCGCCGACGGTGAACGGTTGGTTCTGGACAAACCGCTGGTAGAGACGCTGCGGCGGCGCCGGGAGGCACTCTTGACGGCGCTCGGAAGCCGCGAAAAGCCCGTCTACGGCGTCACCACCGGGATGGGCCGGCTGGCGGGCGTCGCGCTCGACGCGCGGCAGCAGGCAGAACACCAGCGCAACCTGCTGATCGGCCGCGCCGTCGGCGGGCCGCCATGGCTGCCGCCTGAGGACGTCCGCGCGCTGCTCGTCGCGCGGCTGCGCGACTTCCTGCAGCCGTGGTCGGGGGTGAGCGCGGAGCTGGTGCAGTTCCTCGTGGACCGCCTGAACGACGGCTTCACGCCCGCCGTCCCGCGCGGCGGCCTCGGCAGTTCGGGCGAGATCATCCCGCTGGCGCACGCCTTCCAGACGTTCCTCGGCATCGGCACGGTCCTCGAAGACGGCGTCGAGACGCCCGCTTCGGACGCGCTCGCCAAGCGTGGCGTAGCGCCGTACGTGTTGGGGCCCAAGGAAGGTGCTTCGCTGCTTCAGGGTTCTCCGCTGGCCGTGATGCACGCGCACCGCGGCTGGGCCGAGGCGCGGCAGCTCATCCAGCTGCAGACGCTCACCGAGGCGATGGCGATCGACGTCCTCGGCGCGCCGCGCGAGGTGTTCTCCCCGGTCATGGCGGGCGGCGACGACCACCTGCGGCGGCTGTTGCAGGCCCTGACCGGGATGGTGGGTGCCGGCCCGGTGCGCTCGGCGGTCGTGCAGGCACCGCTGTCGGTGCGGGTCGCGCCGCGCGCGCTGGCCCACGCGTCCCGCGTCAACGACGAGCTGGCCGAGACCCGCCGGCGCTGGGGGACGATGCCGGGGGACTCGCCGTCTTTCGTCGAGGGGGAGTTCATCCCGGGGACCGCGTACCACGCGGTGGACCTCGGCCTGCGCATGGACGCGGTGACGGCGGCGCTGGTCCACCTCGGCGAGGTGTCGGTGCAGCGCATGCACCGGCTGCTCGACGAGCGCTTCAGCGGGCTTCCGGCGCAGCTCACGACGGACCCCGGGCCGCGGGCCGGCCTAGTGCCGCTGCACAAACGGGCGGTCGGCGAACTGCACGCGTTGCGCCGGCTCGCGACGCCCGCGACGCTCGGCTCTCTTGATACCTCGGCTGGTCAGGAGGACGTGCAAGCGTTTGCGTGGGCGGCGGGGGAGCAGTTGCGGGCGGCCGCGACGCACTTGTTCGCGATCACGGCGTGCGAGCTGATCACCGGGTCGCAGGCGCGCTACCTGGCTTCGGACGGCGTCGCGGGCTTGGCTGCCGCTTACGAATGGGTGCGGTCGGTGGTGCCGCCGGTGGACGAGGACCGGCCGTTGGGGCCCGAGGTCGAGCGGCTGATCGAGGCTTGCCGGGAGGGCTCGCTCGCCGGGCCGCCGACGCGGTAGTGAGCGTGGACCTGGGGCTGGTGGGACGGGCCGCGGTGATGTTCGCCGTGACCAATGTCGACGACCTCGTGCTGCTCGCCGTCTTCTTCGCCCAGGCCGCCGGGCGGTGGGGCGCCGTCAAGGTCGTGACCGGGCAGTTCCTCGGGTTCGCCGCGATCCTCGCCGCGTCGATCGGCGGGGCGCTGGGGGCCGGGTTGCTGCCGGACGGCGCCGTTCGCTGGCTGGGCGTGCTGCCCTTGCTGCTCGGGGTGCGCGCCGCTTGGCAGGCATGGCGCAGGGAAGACGACGAATCGGCGCCGGCGGCCGGGGTGCTCGGGATCGCCGTCGTGTGCTTCGCCAACGGTGGCGACAACGTCGGTGTCTACGTGCCCGCCTTCGCCGCGACCGGGCCCGCCGGACTTGCCGTTTACGCCGTGGTCTTTCTCGTGGGCGTCGCCGTGTGGTGCGTCGCAGGGCGGTTCCTCGCGACGCGGCCGGGTGTCGCACAGGTGCTCGCGCGGTGGGGGCACATCGTGCTGCCCGCGGTGCTGGTCGCGCTGGGCGTGCTGATCCTGCTCGGTGCCTTCTAGCGCGGTTCCCTACGACTCGCGCCGGGCGTTCTGCAGGGCCAGACCTCGGGGCGTGGCCAACCGGGTGATCAGCGCGAACAGGCCGTCGCAGGCCAGCGCCAGGACCACTGCCGCCAGGCCGCCCGCGAAGATCTCGCCGTAGCCCGACGCCCCCAGCGCGAAGCCGTCGACGATGTAGCGACCGAGGCCGCCGCCGTCGTTGACGATCGCGCCGATCGCGACCGTCGCGATCAGCTGGAGGAACGCCACCCGCGCGCCCGCCAGGAGCACCGGTGACGCCAGGGGCAGCTCGACGCGCAGCATGATCTGCCACTCGCGGTAGCCCGTGCCGCGTGCCGCGTCGACCGTCTCCTGTTCCAGGGACACCACACCCGCGTACGTGTTCGTGAACAACGGGGGCATCGCCAGCGCGACCAGCGCGAGCAGCAACGGCCAGAACGTCGTGTCGACCTCCCAGCGGCTGGCCAGGAACCAGAACAGGATGATCAGGCCGAAGCTGGGGATCGCGCGGCCGATGTTCACCGCGCTGCTCGCGAGGAACGCGCCCTTGCGGTAGTGGGCCAGCCACAGCGCCGCCGGGATCGTCAGGACCGCCGCGATCACCAGCGCCAGCAACGAAAACCGGAGGTGCTCCACCGTCCGGTACGGGATGCCGGCCTTGTCCGTCCAGCTCCAGCGGTTCGGGTCCGCGAGCCACGCGTTCAGCTGGTCGAGGAAGCTCATCGGGCCCGCACCTTCCGCGACCACGGCGCCAGCAGGCGCTCGCTGAGCCACAACAGGAGATCCACGACCACCGCCAAGACCACCGACAGCACCACGCCGACGATGATCTCCGTCGGGTTGGGCGTCGCCGTCTGGATGCCCGCGCGGATGAAGTAGCCCAGGCCGCCGAGGCCGAGCATCGACGTCACCGTGACCAGCCCGATCGTCGTCACCGCGGCGACGCGCAGCCCGGCGATCACCACCGGCAGCGCGAGCGGCAGCTCGATCTGCCAGAGCAGCCGGCCGCGCGTGTACCCCATGCCGACCGCGGCCTCGCGGACTTCGTTCGGCACCTGGTCGACGCCGGTGACGATGTTGCGCACGAGGATGAGCAGCGTGTACGTCGCGAGCGGGATCATCGCGGTGAGGAACGTCAGCCCGAAGAACGGCACCAGCACGGCGAAGGCGCCGAGGCTCGGGATGACGTAGAGCGCGCCGGCCGTGCCCAGGATGACCGGGTACGACCAGCGGTACCGCAGCGAGAGGACCGCGAGCGCGATCGAAACGACCAGCCCGACGCCGAGTGCGGCGGCGGTCAGCGAGATGTGTTCGCCGAGGCGCTGGACGATGTCGTCCGCGTTGCGGTCGACCCACTTCCATTGAAAGATGGGAGGTCCGCTGTCGGCGGCCAGCGGGGTCACCGCGGTCACGTGCACCTGGCGACCCTACCCCGTTTGGTGGGGACTCATTCCGAAGTCTGGGAATTCGAGCGGTTTTCTCCCAATATGTGGGCGCTTGTCGGTGGGCGGGGCTAGGGTCCTTTCGTCTGTTCGAGTGATGAGGGAGTGGGATTAGTGCGCTGGTTCCGGAACGCGTCCGTGGTGGCGGTGGCCGTCGCGGCGACGCTCGGTTTGGCCGCCTGCGGGGGTGGCAGCGACAGCGGTGACAAGCCCGCCGCGCAGAGCAAGGGCGGGGCGCCGATCGTCGTCGCGTCCTTCAACTTCACCGACAGCCAGATCCTCGCCGAGATCTACGCGCAGGCGCTGGAGGCCAAGGGCTACCCGGTGACGCGCAAGCTGAACCTGGGCTCGCGGGAGCTGATCTACCCGTCCTTGAAGTCCGGTGAGCTGCAGTTCATCCCGGAGTACCAGGGTGCGGCGATCACCACCGGCTTCGGCAAGGAGGCCGGCAAGACCGCGCAGGAGGAGCACGAGCAGCTGGCCAAGCTGTTCGAGGCCAGCGGCGTCGGCCTGCTGAACTTCGCCGCGGCGGAGGACAAGAACACCTACATCATCAAGTCCGACCTGGCCAAGGAAAAGGGGATCGCGTCGATCAGCGAACTCAAGAAGCTGGACAAGGTCGTCATGGCGGGGCCGCCGGAGTGCGAGAAGCGCCTGCCGTGCTTCCAGGGCTTCAAGGACGTCTACAAGCTGACGAACGCGACGTTCCAGACCGTCCAGGAAGCCGGGCCGCGGGTCGAGCAGCTGAAGTCGGGCGCGGTGACGGTGATCCCGGTCGACTCGGTCAGCCCGCTGACCGGCGACTCGAACTACACGGTGCTCAAGGACGACCTGAACATCGTGCCGACGGAGAACGTCGTGCCGGCGGTGAACAAGAAGGTGCTGGACGAGCGTGGCGCCGACTTCGCGACCGCCGTCAACGCGGTGAGCGCGAAGCTGACTACCGATGTGATGCGGGATCTGAACAAGCGAGTCGACTCGGATGGCGAGAAGGCTGCTGACGTCGCGAAGGATTGGCTGGCACAGGCCGGTCTCTGACGCAAGCGCCCCAAGGCGGCCTTGGGTGCGTTGAACGCACCGAAGGCCGCCTTGGGTGCGTCTGACGCACCGAAGGCCACATTGGGGCGCGCGTCAGGCCGTGCCGCGGACTACCCAGGCGCGGGCCGAGAGCGGGATCGAGCCGTCCGGGTTTGTCGGCAGCCGGCTCCGCAGCAGCTCGCGCACCTGGGCGCGGCGAGCCTCAGGGAGCGTCGCTAGGTACGCCGGGGCCGGGCCCTGCGCGCCGAGGAACGGCTGCCAGTAGTCGTCGAAGCTGGTGAACACCGTCGGGATCTTGATCTCGCCCACCGACACCCCGGTGAAGCCCGCCTCCGTCCACAGCCGGCCCAGCGGCTCGGGTCGGCACAGCGTGAACCGGCGGCCTTCGTCCAGCTCGGCGACCTTCGCCGGGTCCAGCTCGGCGGCGGCCTCCCAGAAGTGGCGGATCAGCTCCATGCCCTCCGCGAGGTCCCAGAGGTACGCCGCGGCCAGGCGCCGCGTCACCCGGGCGATCTCCGCCGCCGCGCTCGCCGGGTCGGGTACGAAGTTCAGCACCAGCCCCGACACCACCACGTCGAAGCTGTCGTCCGCGAACGGGAGCTCACGCGCGTCGGCGACCTCGAACGACGCCCGCGGGTCGGTCACCTGCGCCCGGGCCGTCGCCAGGAACCCCTCGGACGGGTCGGCGCCGACGACTTCGGCGGGGTCGCCCGCGGCCAGCACGGCCGACGTCAGCGCGCCGGTGCCGCAGCCGACGTCGAGCCAGCGCAGGCTCGCCGGGGCGTCCAGTTGCCGCACGAAGATCGGCGCGATCCGGCGGCTCCACCGCCCGATGTAGGCCTCGTACGCGTCGCCCGTTTGCCACATGCCTGGCAGTACAGCACAAAGAACCGCTGGTCAGCCGTTAGCCAGATCACCTGTTGCCGTGGTGCCCGCCGACGTCGCCCGCCGCAGGAAACCGGCGATCAGCGCCAGCTCCTCCTCGCTGTAACCGGCGCAGAGGTCGTCCATCGCCGCATTCATCCCCGCGTACAGCCGGAACAGCTCCCCGTTGCGGCCGCGGACCGCGCGCACGGCGACCGCGCGGCGGTCGGCCGCCTCGGGGTCGCGTTCGCGGACGATCCAGCCGCCCTTTTGGAGCCGGTCGAGGATGCCGGTCATCGTCGCCGGGTGCAGCCCGGCGCGGCGGGCCAGCGCGCTCGGGCTCAGCGGCCCGTGCCTGCCGATCAGCTCCAGGCAGTCCAGGTCGACGTCCTTGAGCGCCAAGCGCGCGCTGACCTGGTGGTTCAGCAGGGAAAGCTGGTTGCGCAGGTCCCGCAGGGCGTCCTTGAGCGCCACCGTCGCGCGCCGGCGGCCGACGGCGTCCGTCGTGGAACTCATGCCCATCAGCCTAACGCGGTGATCGGCCTCCCGGCCGATGGTGGAATCGTGGACCACAATCGACGTCCGAAGGAGAAGGAGCGAAATGGGAAAGGTCACGGCCACCGCGGAGCGCACCATCGACGCCCCGGCCGACAAGGTCCGCGCGCTCGTCGCCGACTACGCCGAAACGCGCCCGAAGCTGCTCACCGAGCACTACCGCGACTACGAGGTGACCGAAGGCGGCGTCGGCGCCGGGACCAAGGCCGGCTGGAAGCTGCAGGCGACGTCCAAGCGCGTGCGCGACGTCAAGGCCACCGTCAGCGAGCCGAAGCCCGGCACCCTGGTCGAGACCGACGCGAACTCCAGCATGGTCACCACCTGGACCGTGTCCGAGGCGGGGGAGAAGAGCCTCGTCCGGATCGAGACGACCTGGGACGGCGCGGGCGGCATCGGCGGCTTCTTCGAGAAGACCTTCGCGCCCGGCGGGCTCAAGAAGATTTACGACGGCGTCCTCGGCAAGCTGGCCGAGATCGTGTGACCAGTCACAATCGGAATGTGCGCCCCGGTTAGCCGGTTCTACCCGGTGAAATCCGGGGCGCATGCCCCGCTTCGACCGACTTGAGGAGTTCGACGGTGACCACAGCGACCGAAATCCGGCTGGCCTCGCGCCCCGAAGGTGTCCCGACGCACGACAACTTCGACGTCGTCGACACCGAGATCCCCACCCCGGGCGAGGGGCAGATCCTGGTGCGCAACCTGATCATGAGCGTCGACCCGGCGATGCGCGGGCGTATGCGCGACGTCAAGTCGTACGCGCCGCCCTTCGCGGTGGGCGAGGTCATGTCCGGCGGGGCGGTCGGCGAGGTCGTCGAGTCGAAAATTGATGGAGTCGGACCCGGTGACCACGTGCTGCACCAGGCCGGCTGGCGCACCCACGCCGTCCTCGACGCCAAGCGGTTCGTCAAGGTCGACGCCGACGCCGCACCGCTCTCGACGTACCTCGGCGTGCTCGGCATGCCGGGCCTGACCGCGTACGCGGGCCTGCTGGAGTCGGCCGAGTTCAAGCCGGGCGACACGGTGTTCGTCTCGGGCGCGGCCGGTGCGGTCGGCTCGCTCGTCGGGCAGCTCGCGAAGCTGAAGGGCGCCAAGCGCGTCATCGGCTCGGCCGGGTCGGCGGAGAAGGTCCGGCACCTCATCGACGACCTCGGCTTCGACGCCGCCTTCAACTACAAGGACGGCCCGGTCGCGGCGCAGCTCGAAAAGGCGGCGCCGGAAGGCATCGACGTCTACTTCGACAACGTCGGCGGCGAGCACCTCGAGGCCGCCATCAACTCGATCACCCTGCACGGCCGGATCGCCGTCTGCGGCATGATCTCGCAGTACAACGCCACCGAGCCGACGCCGGCGCCGCGCAACCTCGCGCAGATCATCGCCAAGCGGCTCACCATCCGCGGGCTGCTGGTGATCGACCACTGGGGTCTGCAGCAGCAGTTCGTCAGCGAGGTCGCGCCGCTGGTGAAGTCCGGGGAGATCAAGTACTCCGAGACCTTCGTCGACGGCATCCGCAACGCGCCGGACGCCTTCCTCGGCCTGCTGTCGGGGGCCAACACCGGCAAGATGCTGGTCCGGATCGCGGACTAACCCAGGAGAGCGGCCAGCTCGGGCAGCGACGTGATCGTGTACGTCGGCTCGGGCGAGCCGGGCAGCGGGCGGACGCCGGGCCGGGCGAGCAACGCCGTCCGCAGCCCGGCCGCCTGCGCGCCCGCGATGTCCCAGTCGTGGGCGGCGATCATCACCGCGGCCGCCGGCGCCACCGAGTAGGCGTCCAGCACCTGCCGGTACGGCTCCGGCGCGGGCTTGAGCTTGCCGACCTGCTCGGCCGAGAAGATCCGGTCGAAGAGCGTGGCCAGGCCGGAGTTCTGCAGCTGCGCCTCGGCCGTGGCGAGCGGCGAGTTCGTCAGCGCGACGACGTCGTGGCCGGCTTCGCGCAGTTTGGCGAGGCCTTCTTCGACGTCCGGGTGGGCGGGAAGCGAGCGGAGTCCCGCGCCGATCTGGGCGAGGTCCACCGTCCGCCCGTGCCGCGCGGCGACTTCGGTGGCGGCTTCGCCCGCGATGCCGGCGAAGTCGCGGTAGCCGCCGGTGGCCGTGACGGTCAGGACGGTGTGGATCGCCAGCCCGAACCACTCGCGCCGCAGCTCGGGGCCGCCGACGAGGCCGTCCATGGCGGTGAGGTCGAGCAGGGTCTCGTTGACGTCGAAGACGCAGAGCATGCGGATCTCCGGAGGTTCGAAGGTGCTCGTACCTCGTCGAAGGTACGACAGTTGCCGTACCATGTCCAGCATGCCCGGTGAACTGCCGATCCCGGAGATGGCCGACGTCGACCTCGGCGCTGTCCTGTCCGCCCTCGCCGATCCCCATCGCCGCGCGGTGGTGCTGGAGCTCGTGAACGGCGGCGGCACCGAGCGCGCGTGCTCGTCGTTCCCGCTGCCGATCGCCAAGTCGACCCGGACGCACCACTGGCGCGTGCTGCGTGAGGCCGGCCTGGTCCGGCAGCGCGACGCGGGCAACGGCACGTTCGTGCGGCTGCGCCGGGACGAGTTCGACGCGCGGTTCCCAGGGCTGCTCGACGTCGTTGCCGAAATAAGCGCGGCCGGGATCAGTACTGCTGGGTCAGCGCCCGCTCGTTGAGGTCGTCGTCCAGTTCCTTCGCCGACGTCGACAGGGACAACTGGTCGCGCAGGATCGTGCCCAAGGTCGGCAGGGTCGAGCGCTCCGGCCACGTCGACGGGTCCCACAGCGACGACCGCAGGAACGCCTTCGCGCAGTGCATGTAGAGCTCTTCGACCTCGATGACCACCGCGAGCTTCGGTCGTTTACCTTGCACCGCAAGCGAATCGAAGAACGGCGCGTCCGACAGCAGCTTCGCGCGGCCGTTCACCCGGAGCGTCTCGTTCATGCCCGGCACCAGGAACAGCAACCCCGCGTGCGGGTTGTCGACGATGTTGCGGAAGCTGTCGATCAGCTTGTTGCCCGGCCGGTCGGCCAGCACCAGCGTCCGGTCGTCGAGCACCAGGACCGAGCCCGCCGGGTCGCCGCGCGGTGAGACGTCGCAGCTGCCGTCCGGCGCCGACGTCGCCAGCAGCACGAACGGCGAGTGCGCGATCAGGTTCCGCGCGTGCTCGTCGAGGTGGTCGAGGATCTTCTGCCGCGTCCTCGGCTTCGTTTCTCCGATCAGGTCGCGCAAGGCCTCGTGCGTGTCGATGTGCGTGCCGGTGATCCCCATGGACCAAGCTAGCGCGGACCACCGACAGTCCGGCCCGCGATCACGATCCGCGCCGCCTCGGTCGACTTGTGCACCACGAGGTCCACCGAGTAGCCGTGCTTCACGAAGACGCCGTCGAGCTGGAACGTGCCGTAGCCGTGGGCCTGCGTGAACAGCTGCTCCATCAGCTCCAGCGCCGTCTCCGGATCGGGGGCGACAGCCAGGCAGCGCAGCAGGAACTCGTCGGTCAGGCGCCGGGTCTGATCGTGCAGCTCCACGTGCTCCGGACCGTGGAGGCCGTCGGCGTAGATGACGTTCATCCCGGCCCGGCGCTCGATCAGGTACCGCGTGTACGCGCCCGCGCCCGCGGCCAGGGCGTCCGCCGGGTCCTCGTGCTCGGCCGCCGCCGCGGCGACGCGGTCGGCCAGCTGGCCCGCGATGTGGCAGGCGACCTCGGCCAGCAGGCTCTCGCGCGTGGGGAAGTGCCGGTACGGCGCGCCGGGGCTGACGTTCGCCAGCTTCGCGACCTTGGCGACCGAGAAGCCCTCGAGACCCTGCTCGGCGATCAGGTCGAGCGAGACGCGTACGAGCTCGGCCCGCAGGTCGCCGTGGTGGTACTTCCCGCCCATGGCCTGGATCACATCTCCGATCGAAATATGTAAGACCCCTCTTACGTAGACATGTAAGAGACCTCTTACAAGGAGGAACGGTACTTGAACCTGGAGGGTTCCATGAGCACCACCACGCACGCCATTGCCGCACCGGCGCCGGGTGCGCCGCTCGCACCGACCACGATCGAGCGCCGCGACCTGCGCGCTGACGATGTCTTGATCGACATCGCCTACGCCGGCATCTGCCACAGCGACATCCACCAGGCCAAGGAGGACTGGGGCCAGGCGATCTTCCCGATGGTCCCGGGCCACGAGATCGCCGGGGTCGTCGCCGCGGTCGGGTCCGAGGTGACGAAGTACCAGGTCGGCGACCGCGTCGGCGTCGGCTGCATGGTCGACTCCTGCGGCGAGTGCGAATACTGCCAGGCGGGCACCGAGCAGTTCTGCGTCAAGGGCAACGTCCAGACGTACAACGGCGTCGGCTTCGACGGCGAGAACACCTACGGCGGTTACAGCAACCAGATCGTCGTGAAGGACGCCTTCGTCTGCCGCATTCCCGAGGGCATCAGCCTCGACATCGCCGCGCCGCTGCTGTGCGCGGGCATCACCACCTACTCGCCGCTGAACCACTGGGGCGCCGGGCCGGGCAAGAAGGTCGCCGTGATCGGCCTCGGCGGGCTCGGGCACCTGGGCGTCAAGATCGCCGCCGCGATGGGCGCCGAGGTCACCGTGCTGAGCCAGAGCCTCAAGAAGCAGGAAGACGGCCTCAAGCTCGGCGCGACGGACTACTACGCGACCAGCGACGAAGCGACGTTCGACGTCCTGCGCGGCAAGTTCGACGTCATCCTCAACACCGTTTCGGCCAAGCTGCCGGTGGACGCCTACCTCGGCCTGCTGAAGGTCGGCGGCGCGATGGTGAACGTCGGTGCGCCCGGCGAACCGCTGTCGTACAACGCTTTCTCGCTGCTGGGCGGCAACAAGGTGCTGGCCGGGTCGATGATCGGCGCCATCGCCGAGACCCAGGAGATGCTGGACTTCTGCGCCGAGCACGGCATCGGCGCGGAGATCGAGACGATCCCGGCGGACAAGGTCAACGAGGCCTACGAGCGCGTCGAGAACTCCGACGTCCGCTACCGCTTCGTCATCGACGCCGCCACCATCGGCGCGTGACGCGGGAGCACGGCAACCGCGTCAGAACACCACGGTGCGGTTGCCGTGCACCAGCACCCGGTTCTCCAGGTGCCAGCGCAGGCCGCGGGCCAGCGTGACCTTTTCGATGTCCCGGCCCTTGCGGACCATGTCCTCGACCGAGTCGCCGTGGTCGACGCGGATGACGTCCTGGTCGATGATCGGGCCGGCGTCGAGGTCCGCCGTCACGTAGTGGCAGGTCGCGCCGACCAGCTTCACCCCGCGCGCGTACGCCTGGTGGTACGGCTTCGCGCCGATGAACGACGGCAGGAAGCTGTGGTGGATGTTGATCGCGCGGCCGGCCCACTCGCGGCACAGGTCCGCGGGCAGGATCTGCATGAACCGGGCCAGCACCACCGCGTGCGGCTCGTGCTCGCCGACCAGCTTGCGCACCTGTTCGAACGCCGCTGCTTTGTCTCCGGCCGGGAACGGCACGTGGTGGAACGGGATCCCGTGCGCGCGGGTGATGTCGGCCAGCGACTCGTGGTTGCCGATCACCGCGGCGATGTCGACGTCCAGCTCACCGGAGGCGACGCGGCCGAGCAGGTCGTACAGGCAGTGCCCGGCCTTCGAGACGAGCACCACCGCGCGGCGCCGCTCACCGGTGTCGCTGACCTCCCAGCTCGACTCCGCGGACAGGTCCGCGGCCACCTCGCCGAAGCGGGCGCGCAGCTCAGCGGCGTCGAACGGCAGCGAGTCGGCCCGGACGACCTGGCGTGTGAAGAACCAGCCCGTGTCCGGGTCGGTGTGGTAGGCCGCTTCGACGATCCAGCCGCCGTGCTCGGCGAGGAACCCGGAGATCCGGGCGATGATGCCGGTGCGGTCGGGGCAGCCGAAGGTGATGACGTAGCGGCGTTCGGGAGCGGTCACGACGGGCATTCTCCCTCGTGCTGGTCAGGGCGCCGCGAGTGGTGCGAGGTCACCCGTGACGGACGCCCGGTGCGGACGGCCCCACAACGCGCGGTAGACGTCGTCGGCGGCGCCGTCGACTTCGGCGTCCGGGGTGCCCAGGGTCCAGGTGCGCTCCGGCGTCGTGACGCGGACGTCGGCCTTCCGGCCCAGGCGCGGGGTGAGGTAGGTCAGGAACTCGTCGATGCCGTCGTTGGCGAAGCCGGGTTCGAACCGCGTCGGCGGGACGTCGCCGAGTGCGGACTCCGCGTCGAGGCGGTGGATCGCCGTCTCGTGGGCCATCCGGCGGGTCCAGTCGCCGACCGTCACGGCGAAGCCCGGGTACGGCGAGTACGCCGGGGCTCCCGGGTCTTGCGCGAGGGCCTCGCGCAGGGCCAGGCGCTGGCCGTCCCACCACCCGAGCAGGTCTTCCCAGTCCGCCGGGGGTGCCGGCTTCGCGGGCCGGTTCACCGCCAGGCCGACGGCGAAGCAGTGCACGAACGCGATGTGCCCCACCAGGTCACGAACAGTCCACTTCGGACAGTTCGGCACCCGGGCCGCCGGGCCCGCCTGCAGCGCCGCCCGCTTCAGCGCGTCGGCGTGGATGTCGATCGCTTCCCGCATGGGCCGACCGTAGCCGTCGCCCGGCCTCGATCGCGACCACCAGGCCGAGTCCGAGGCTGAAGGACAGCAATAGGCCCTTCACCGGTTCGTCGGCGAAGGCGGCTCCGCCGGCGAGACCGATCAGCACGCTGTAGACCGCCCAGATCGCCGCGCCGGCGAGGTCGAGCGGCACGAACCGGCGCACGGGATACCCGAGGCTGCCGTTGGCGAGCGCGCTGGCGACGCGTCCGCCGGGCAGGTAGCGCGCGGCGATGATCAACAGGCCGCCGTTGCGGTGCACCTGGTCCCGCGCCCACGCGTAGCGCCGCTGCCCTTCCGGCCCGCGGTGCAGCCGCGCCATCGCCCGCGGCCCGGCGGCCCGGCCGACGGCGTACCCGAGGCAGTCACCCGCCCACGCGCCCCCGGCGGCCACGGCCGCGAGCAGCGTGAGGTTCGCCGGGTCCGGGCCGAGCAGCACGGCGACGGTCACGACGGTCGTCTCGCTGGGCATGAACGGCAGCAGCGCGTCCAGCCCGGACACGGCGAAGACGAGCACCCACAGCCACGGCGAGCCCAGGGCGTCGCGCAGCAGTTCGGTGACGTGCGCCAGCAGTTCCACGGCTCAATGGTGATCACCGCAGGTCACTTCGGGGTGACGCAGCGGGGGTGCCCCGGTGAACAAGCGCCCCAATGTGGCCTTCGGTGCGTCAGACGCACCCAAGGCGGCCTTCGGTGCGTTCAACGCAACCAAGGCCACATT
>NZ_JBFBBQ010000054.1:0-65350 GCF_040682775.1 Amycolatopsis sp. NPDC051106
CGTGATCAGGTGCCGCAAGGTACGTGCTACGTCAACCGGGCCGTGTAGCAATTACCCGTGCACACGCCCCCGCGGGGGGCGGCACTTTCACGTGAAAGTGCCGCCCCCGAAGTTCTCTCCCCAACCCCCACCGAAGGAACTCACCGCCATGAAGTGGAAGACCAGACTCGGAGCCGGGGTCACCGCCCTGGCCGCCGTGATGGGTGTCGTGACCGCGCCCGCGGCCACCGCCGCGCCCGCCACCGCGCTCGCCGCACCGGACATCTCGCTGGCCAACATCAAGACCCACCTCAACCAGCTGCAGACCATCGCCAACAACAACGGCGGCACGCGCTCGCCGCGCGGCGCCGGTTACGCGGCTTCCGTGACCTACGTGGAAAACCTGCTCAAGAACGCGGGGTACACGACGACCCGCCAGACGTGCACCAGCTGCATCGGCCAGTCGCAGAACCTCATCGCGGAGTGGCCGCAGGGTGACGCGAGCCAGGTCATCATGCTGGGCGCGCACCTCGACAGCGTCAGCGCCGGCCCCGGCATCAACGACAACGGCTCCGGCAGCGCGTCGATCCTCGAGACGGCCCTGACGCTGGCCCGCACCAACCCGGCGATGGCCAAGCGCGTCCGGTTCGGCTGGTGGGCCGACGAGGAGTCCGGCCTGGTCGGCTCGAAGTACTACGTCAACAACCTGCCGAGCAGCGAGCGCACGAAGATCAAGACCTACCTCAACTTCGACATGATCGGCTCGAAGAACTGGGGCTACTTCGTCTACGACGACGTCGCTTCGGTCAAGGCGATCTTCGACGAGTACTTCTCGTCGATCGGCATCCAGACCGAGGGCGACAGCGAGGGCGACGGCCGGTCCGACCACGCGTCCTTCAAGAGCGCGGGCATCCCGGTCGGCGGCCTGGCCACCGGCGCCGGCGACATCAAGAGCTCCGCGCAGGCGCAGAAGTGGGGCGGCACCGCGGGTGCGGCGTTCGACAACTGCTACCACCGCGCGTGCGACACGACGTCGAACATCCCGGACGCGCCGCTGGAGAAGAACAGTGACGCGATCGGGTACGCGCTGTGGAAGCTGGCCGTCGCGACGACGCAGGGCAACGACTTCTCGGTGAACCTGAACCCGACCGCCGGGACCGTCCAACCCGGACAGTCGCTGCAGGTCGCGGTGAGCACCGCGACGACGTCCGGCAGCGCGCAGTCCATCTCGCTGTCGGCTTCGGGCCTGCCCGCGGGTGCGACGGCGTCGTTCAGCCCGGCCACCGTGCAGTCCGGCGGTTCCTCGACGCTGACCATCGCGACTTCCGCGTCGACGCCGACCGGCACCTTCCCGATCACCGTGACGGCCGACGGCGCGAGCGTCGACCACACGGCGTCGTTCTCGCTGGGTGTCGGCACTTCGTCGTGCGCGCCGGTGACCAACGGGACGCGGCTGACCATCCCGGACTACCCGGGTGCCGCGGTGAACAGCACCGCGACCGTCGGCGGCTGCGCGCGCAACGCGTCGTCGACGACCAAGGTCGAGGTGCACATCACCCACACCTACCGCGGTGACCTGGTCCTCGACCTCGTCGCCCCGGACGGCACGGCGTACCGGTTGAAGAACTCCAGCAGCGACTCGACGCCGAACCTCGACACCACCTACACCGTCAACGCCTCGTCCGAGGTCGCGAACGGTGCCTGGCAGCTGCGGCTGCGCGACGTCGGCCCGGCCGACACCGGTTACCTGTCCTCCTGGACGCTGACCGTCTGACCCACCCCGGGGGCGGCACTTTCACGTGAAAGTGCCACCCTCGGTAATTTGTCTAGACCACCCGATCGTAGGTAGTCAGCGGTTCCCGGCGGCACCTATCTTGAGCGGACACGCCGCGTTCGCCCTCAACGACGATGGGAGCCGGTATGTCCGGTCGTAGAACCCGCCTGTTCGGAACCCTCTTGGCGGCGGTGCTGGCCGTCCCGCTGCTCGTGTCGGCCCCCGCGCAGGGGGCGGTGTCGGCCGACACGTGCGCGGTGAAATCCCGCCCCGCCGGGAAGGTTCTCCAGGGCTATTGGGAGAACTGGGACGGCGCCGCCAACGGCGTCCACCCCGGGATGGGCTGGGTCCCCATCACCGACAGCCGCATGGCGCAGCACGGCTACAACGTCATCAACGCCGCCTTCCCGGTGATCCGGTCCGACGGGACCGTGTTGTGGGAGAACGGGATGGACGCCGGTGTCAAGGTGTCGACGCCCGCCGAGATGTGCGCCGCGAAGGCCGCGGGCGCGACACTCCTGATGTCGATCGGCGGCGCGGCCGTCGGGATAGACCTGTCTTCGTCCGCGGTGGCGGACAAGTTCATCGCCACGGTGGTCCCGATTCTGAAGCAGTACAACTTCGACGGGATCGACATCGACATCGAGACCGGGCTGACCGGCAGCGGGAACATCAAGACGTTGTCGGCGTCGCAGTCGAACCTGATCCGGATCATCGACGGCGTGCTCGCGCAGATGCCGTCGAACTTCGGGCTGACGATGGCGCCGGAAACCGCGTACGTGACCGGCGGCAGCATCACGTACGGCTCGATCTGGGGCGCGTACCTGCCGATCATCAAGAAGTACGCGGACAACGGCCGGCTGTGGTGGCTGAACATGCAGTACTACAACGGGTCGATGTACGGCTGCTCGGGCGATTCGTACCAGGCCGGGACCGTGCAGGGCTTCACCGTGCAGACGCAGTGCCTGAACCAGGGCCTGGTCATCCAGGGCACGACGATTCGCGTGCCGTACGACAAGCAGGTTCCGGGCCTGCCTGCCCAGCCGGGCGCGGGCGGCGGGTACATGTCGCCGAACCTGGTTTCCCAGGCGTGGCGGTCGGTTCCGGGGCTGAAGGGCCTGATGGACTGGTCGATCAACTGGGACGGCTCGAAGGGCTGGACCTTCGGCGACAACGTCAAGTCCCTGCAGGGCCGCTGACGGCTACGAGTCGCCGGCCGGGATCGGGTCGTCGTACTCGCCCGACGGGCCGGCGTACTCGCGGCCGTTCGGGAACGGCCAGGGGTTCGGGACGCAGCCGTGCAATCCGAGCGTCTGCTGCTCCATCACCGGCGCCGGCCGGCCCGCGCCCGGGCACAGCTCGTGGCCGTGGCCGAGCCGGTGCCCGGTTTCGTGGGTGACCATGTACTGGCGGTAGACGTCGATCGGGGCGCCGTAGTCCGGGACGGCGTTGGCCCAGCGGGCGATGTTGAGCACGACGTTGCTGCCGTTGCGGCAGGAGGTGTAGCCGTCCGGGGAGCCGCCGCACAGCTTGTCGCGGCTGGCCGGGGTGGCCAGGTAGATCGTGAAGTCGGCGTCGTCGTCGGGCCCGACCTGCTGCAGCCGCCACTCGCCGCCGCCGGTCCAGCCGCGCGGGTCGCCGAGGATGCCGCGGATGGCCTTGGCGAACGCGGCCGGCCCGACGCCGTCGATGTCGGTCTCGAGCGCGATCCGGTACCGCATGAGCTTGCCCTTGGTGCCGGCCACCTCGTCACTGCCGGGGGTGAACATCCACTGGCCGGAGCCGGTCCGCGGGAAGGTGATGGCGACCTCGACGGGTGCGGCCTGGGTGACGGGCGCCCGCTCGTCGGGCGGCGGCGGCACGGAAGTGGCCTCCCCGATGGCCATGACCACGGGCCCGGCCGCCGGCGCGGCGACGGGCTGCTGCTCACAGGCCGTCACGGCGCCGATCACCGCCAGTGCGAGCACGGCGACGGCCGCGGCCCGTCTCGCGGTTTTGGGCATGGGTCCTCCCGAACATGCGGCTTCACCAGTGAATACGGCCCGCGTACGGGAAAAGTTGCGGTGACCCCGGGCGACAGTGTGTCACCGCAGCTCAGCGGACCCCAGTGTGACGGGCGCCACTGCGCCCCAATGTGGCGTTGGTTGCGTGAGACGCACCCAATGTGGCGTTCGGTGCGTCTGACGCACCGAACGCCACATTGGGGCGCTTGAGCCGGGGTGTCAGGAACCGGCGGCGGCCCACCAGGCTTCGTCGAGCTCGCCGCGCGCCACGATCTCCGCGGGGCCCGACAGCGTCGAATCGCCGCGGGACACCGTCACCTCGACGCGGCCGCCGGGAACGTCCACCGTGGACGCTCCCGTGTCCGTGCCCGCCAGGTGCAGCGCGGCCGCCACCGCGGCCACCGTGCCCGTTCCGCACGCCCGGGTCTCCCCCACCCCGCGCTCGTGCACGCGCATCCGCAGCGCGCCCTCGCCGAGGCGGTTGACGAACTCGAGGTTCACCCCGTGCGGGAAGACGTCGTGGTCGAAGTCGGGCTGGTCGCGCAGGTCGAGGTCCGCGACGTCGTCGTCGAGCAGCGACACCAGGTGCGGGTTGCCGACGTTCACCGCCACGCCGGAAAACGGCCGGCCGGCCACCACCGTCACCGAGGTGCCGGTGATCGCGGCCGGTCCCATCCGGACCGTCACCGAGCGATCCGGGTGCACCACCACCGGGCGGTCGCCGGCGCGGGTGCCGATGACGAACTCGCCCTCGGTCTCCAGGCCCGATTCGACGAGGTAGCGGGCGAACACGCGGGTGCCGTTGCCGCACATCTCGGCGATCGACCCGTCGGCGTTGCGGTAGTCCATGAACCATTCGCCCGCGGACGGGATGTCCAGCGCCGCGGCGCGGACGACGCGCAGCACGCCGTCGGCCCCGAGGCCGCGGTGACGGTCGCACAGCGCGGCGACCCTCGCCTCGGTCAGGTCGAGGCGGCCCGCCGCGTCGGGGAGCAGCACGAAGTCGTTCTGCGTGCCGTGCCCCTTGAGGAACTCGATTCCGCCCATAGGGGCAGATTACCGCCCCAGGGTATCCAGGACGCGGTCGGCCAGCCCGGCCTCCGCGCCGTCGTACCAGTGGATCCGCTGGTCGCGCCGGAACCAGGACCGTTGCTTCCGGACGAAGCGCCGCGTGGCCTGCGCCGTCGCCGCGGCGGCCGCGTCGAAGTCGCCTTCGCCGTCCAGCTCGGCGAGCACCTGCTGGTAACCCAGCGCTCGCGACGCCGTCTTCCCTTCGCGCAGGCCTTCCTTCACGAGTCCGCGGACTTCGTCGACCAGCCCGGCCTCGAACATCCGCCGGACGCGCTCGTTCACGCGCTCGTCGAGCTCCTCCGGCAGCCGGTCAATGCCGATCACGACCGTGCCGTAGCGGGCCGGCCCGGGCTTCGGCAGGTTCGCCGAGAAGGGCTCGCCGGTGATCTCGATGACCTCGAGCGCGCGCACGATCCGGCGGGTGTTGGTCGGGAGGATCGCGGCCGCGGCGGCCGGATCGCGTTCACCCAAGCGGGCGTACAACGCCGGGGTGCCGAGCGAGACCGCCTCCGCGTCCAGCCGGGCGCGCACGGCGGGGTCGGTGCCCGGGAACCGCAGGTCGTCGAGCACGGCCTGGACGTAGAGACCGGACCCGCCGGTCAGCACCGGCACCTTGCCGGCGGCCAGGAGCCGCTCGATCTCGGCGCGCGCGTCGCGCTGGTAGGCCGCGACGGACGCCGTCTCGGTCACGTCCAGCACGTCGAGGAGGTGGTGCGGGACGCCGCGGCGCTCGGCGTCGGTCGCCTTCGCGGTGCCGATGTCCATTCCCCGGTAGAGCTGCAGCGCGTCGGCGTTGACGACCTCGCCGCCCAGCTCCAGGGCCAGCTCCACGGCCAGCGCGGTCTTGCCGGTGGCCGTCGGCCCGACCACCGCCACGGGACGGGGTCCGGACGTGCTGCTCACGGCGGCTGACGATACCTGCGGGCCGACACGGAGCGTCCACCGGAAGTAGGATCACGAGCTTCGGATGGCCCATCCAGTACCACGGTGCGCGCTGAGCTGCTTGAATGCCGCGTGGGGCCGTAGCATCCGAGCACGGCCCGTGACGACCGCACTACCCGGCCCCGCTTCCGCGGCGGGGCGCCCGCACCAGCGGGCGTACAGGCGATAAGGAGCCTGCGATGGCCCAGGAGAACACTTCCACCGGTACCCCGGCCCCGCACCCGGTGCCGCACGCGCTGCACGCCGGGCACGCCGCCCCGCCCGTGCCGCTCGCCGAGACCACCCCGTCCACCTGGGGCCGCATCGACGAAGAGGGCACCGTCTACGTCATCACCGCCGAGGGTGAACGCGCGGTCGGCGTCTGGCAGGCGGGCAGCCCCGACGAGGGCCTGGTGCACTACGCCCGCCGCTTCGACGACCTGCGCACCGAGGTCGAGCTGCTGGAGACCCGGCTGGCTTCCGGGGCCGGCGACCCGAAGCACGCGCTGTCGAGCGCCACCCAGATCCGGGACGGCCTGGCCGAAGCCGCGGTGGTCGGCGACCTGGCCGCGCTCGCCGCGCGGCTGGAGTACGTCATCGGGCACGCCGAGAAGGCGCTGGCCAGCGCGAAGCAGGAGCGCGAGGTGGCCCGCGCGGCCGCCGTCGCCCGGAAGCAGGAGCTGGCCGAAGAAGCCGAGAAGATCGCCGCCGACTCCACCCAGTGGAAGGCGGCGGGCGACCGGCTGCGCGCGATCCTCGACGAGTGGAAGACGGTCAAGGGCGTCGACCGCAAGACCGACGACGAGCTGTGGAAGCGGTTCTCGAAGGCCCGGGAAGGGTTCAACCGCCGTCGCGGGTCGCACTTCGCGGAGCTGGACAAGCAGCGCGCCTCGGCCAAGACGCGCAAGGAAGAGCTCATCGCCGAGGCCGAGGCCATCAGCGAGTCCGAGGACTGGGGCGAGACGGCGGGCCGCTACAAGGACCTGATGACCGAGTGGAAGGCCGCCGGCCGCGCGCCCAAGGACAGCGACGAGGCACTGTGGCAGCGGTTCCGCGCGGCGCAGGACAAGTTCTTCGCCCGCCGGTCGGCGGTGTTCTCCGAGCGTGACGCGGAGTTCACGCAGAACGCGACCCGCAAGGAAGAGCTGCTGGTCGAGGCCGAGAAGATCGACGCGGCCGCGAACCTGGAAGCCGCGAAGAACGCACTGCGCAAGATCCAGGAGCAGTGGGACGAGATCGGCAAGGTCCCGCGCGAGCGGATCCGCGAGCTCGACGGCCGGCTGAAGGCGGTCCAGGACGCGGTGAAGTCGGCCGAGGACTCCCGCTGGCGCCGCACGGACCCGGAGGCGCAGGCCCGCGCCGCGCAGTTCCGCGAGCGCGTGGCCCAGTTCGAGAGCCAGGCGGAGAAGGCGCGTGCCGCCGGGGACGAGCGGCGGGCCAAGAAGGCCGACGAGCAGGCGGCGCAGTGGCGCGAGTGGCTGCAGGCGGCGGAGGCGGCGATCGCGGATCGCTGAGTCCGGCTCGGCTTGTCCACAGCGGCACCGTGATGTGGACAAGCCGGCCGCCCGGCGCTGGTTTTCGGTGGTTCGTGGGTGGGTGCCGATACGCTGGAAGCGGGGTCGCCCCCAGGGAGGGCGGGGGCCGCTCGGCAAGCGGACGGTTAACGCGTCACCCGAAGCGGTGTGACGCCCTCCCCGGCCGGGGGTTTCCGGGCGCTTTCCCGCCCCGCCGGTGCTCCACTTCGATCATGAGCAAGACATCGAACCTCGTGTCCGCACTGGTCATCGCCTGCACCGTCGCGCTCGCCGCCCCGGCCGTCGCGCTCGCGGCCACCGGCCCTGCCCACGCCGCCGTCCAAGGCAAGAAGCACAAGGCCAAGGTCGAGGCCAAAGCCGACAAGAGCCGCGTCAAGGTCGGTGAAGAGACGAAGATCAAGGGCACGTTCGCCGACCTCGGCGGGCAGGAGAGCGTCGCCGGCGGCGAACCGGTGATCGTGCAGCAGTTGCAGGCCGGCGTCTGGGTCAACCTCAGCACCGGCACCTGCCGGCCGAACGGGAACTTCGTGTTCAGCCTCAGCTTCAGCCTGCGCGCCACCCTGAGCCTGCGCGTCTACCACCCGGAGACCGACCTCTACGTCAGCGCGGTCTCCAGCGTGTTCAGCGTCGTGGTGGTCTAGTTCCGAGAGAACGCCGTCCGCATCCACGACACCGCGAGGCAGATCATCGCGATCCAGGCGATGATCAGGCCGTACCCGGGTCCGCCGCCCGCGGCTCCGCTGGCGTGCGACGACTGCTGCGACCAGATCGCCAGCAGCCCGTCCACCGAGGCGAACCAGCCGCCGGCGGCGCACACCCAGGCCAGCCACCAGCGGCGCGTCACCAGCGCCAGCGCCGAGGCGAGGATGCCGACGGCGGTCGACGTCGCCGCGAACAGCTGCGGGATGCCGCCGCCCTCGCCGGCCAGCACCTGCCAGCCCGCGTGGTCGCCGACCCACGGCAGGAGCAGGCAGATCAGCAGCACGAACGCGAACACGGCGATGGTGAACCCGCGCCGGCCCAGCTCCACCGTGCGCGACGCGCGGTCGCCCACCTCGTCGATCTCGGCGGCCAGCTCGGCCAGCTCGCCGTTGCCCTTGGACTCGGTCACAGCGCACACCCGCTCACCGGCTCCGGCTGGGCGGCCGGCGCACCGAAGCCCGGCAAGCCCAGCGTGACGCCGCTCGTCTTCGGCCGGAGCCCCGCCTCCGCGTTGTCGCCGGCCCGCGTCCGCCGGTGGGACAGCAGGTCGCCGTCGGCGACCAGGTGGTGCGGGGCGCCGTAGGTCACGATCGTCTCGACGACGTCGCCGGGGCGGACGGCTCGGTCCACCGCCGCACCGGACGGCGTGAAGTGCACCAGGCGGCCGTCGCGGGCGCGGCCGCTCATCCGGTGCGTCTCGGCGTCCTTGCGGCCCTCGCCCGCGGCGACGAGCAGCTCGACCCGGCGGCCGACGATCTTCTTGTTCTCTTCCCAGGAGATCGCGTTCTGCAGTTCGACCAGGCGCTCGTAGCGTTCCTGCACCACGGCCTTGGGCAGCTGGTCCGGCATCGTCGCGGCCGGCGTGCCGGGGCGGATCGAGTACTGGAAGGTGAACGCGCTGGAGAAGCGGGCCTGCGCCACGACGTCCAGGGTCGCCTGGAAGTCCTCCTCCGTCTCGCCGGGGAAGCCGACGATGATGTCGGTGGTGATGGCCGCGTCCGGCATCGCCGCGCGGACCTCGTCGAGGATCTTCAGGAAGCGCGCCGAGCGGTAGGACCGCTTCATCTCGCGCAGCACCCGGTCGGACCCGGACTGCAGCGGCATGTGCAGCTGGTGGCAGACGTTCGGCGTCTCGGCCATGGCCTCGATGACGTCGGAGGTGAACGAGGCCGGGTGCGGTGAAGTGAAGCGCACGCGCTCCAGGCCGTCGATGGCGCCGGTCGCGCGCAACAGCTTCCCGAAGGCCAGCCGGTCGCCGAACTCGACGCCGTAGGAGTTCACGTTCTGGCCGAGCAGCGTGACTTCGAGCACGCCCTCGGCGACGAGCGCCTCGACCTCGGCGAGGATCTCGCCGGGCCGCCGGTCGCGTTCCTTGCCGCGCAGGGCGGGCACGATGCAGAAGGTGCAGGTGTTGTTGCACCCGACCGAAACCGACACCCAGCTCGCGTAGGACGATTCACGGCGCGCGGGCAGCGTGGAGGGGAAGGTCTCGAGCGATTCGAGGATCTCCACCTCGGCCTCGGCGTTGTGCCGGGCGCGCTCCAGCAGCGTCGGCAGCGAGCCGATGTTGTGCGTCCCGAAGACGACGTCGACCCAGGGCGCCCGCTTGACGATCTCCCCGCGGTCCTTCTGCGCGAGGCACCCGCCGACGGCGATCTGCAGGTCCGGGTTCGCGACCTTGTCCGGGCGCAGGTGGCCCAGGGTGCCGTAGAGCTTGTTGTCCGCGTTCTCCCGGACGGCACAGGTGTTGAACACGATGAGGTCGGGCTTGGCCCCGTCTTCGACAGGGGCGTACCCGGCTTCCTCGAGCTGCCCGGCGAGCCGCTCCGAGTCGTGCACGTTCATCTGGCAGCCGAAGGTGCGGATCTGGTACGCCCTGGGTGCCTGTGTCTCGGTCATCGTCGTCCAGGGTAACCCCCACCTGACCAGGTAAAGCCGCCGCCCGCCCTGCCGTTCCCCAAGCGCGCCCACGCACGAGCCAGGCCAGCCGGACCGCGGACCAGCACCACCACCTCCGACGACGGTCTACCCAGTTCGAGATGGCGTCGTCGGCGCGTTGCTGCTCCCCGGGGTAGAAGTTTGCGCCGGGCTCGAGGGGAGGCCAGGTACAGACTTGGGTTTTCCACTGACACAGGAGTCGACGAAGAACTGCCGTATTTGTTCCTGCCACGCGGCAGTTGTGCCGCCACCACTGATGTCCGAGGGGAAATCACCGGGATTTTTGAGGCCATCCCAGGCTTTGCCGCAGCGGTCGCCGTTGATGACCGGTCCTTCCTGGGAAGCGAGCAACTGGTGGGTGTCAGCACCTTGCTGGGCGACCTTGCGCAGGTAGGACATGCGTTCGTCGTACGTGGCGGCACTGCATCCGGACAGGCCGAGAAGTGCGGCCGCGAGAATTACCACAAAGATCGGGTTCCTGGTGTGCACGATGATCAAGGATATGGAGGGTAAGGGTCGAAGACGACCGCCGCTACGGTGACAAGGTGAGTGAAGTCAACCGGGCGCGCGAAAAGAGCGACCACTTGCACGAGCACGTCGACATGATCAAGCATTATCGCGCCGACGGTCGCGGCAGTTATGAACCTGCGACCTCTGGGAAGTCTTGTTCGACGCCGATTACCTCTTGCGGTGTGTCAATTCAGCTGACCCCTTCAGGGCAAACGCCTCACCGCGACATCACCGGTTCAACCCGGCCCCGGTCAGCAGCGCGGCCATGCTGTGAGGCGCGTCATCGCCGAACATGACCGCGTAGATGTCCTCCTCGCCCGATTCTGCGGCCGCACGCTCGAACATCGTCTTTTCGTACTCCGTGAGCGCCGTCTCGATGTCGTCCGGGTGCGCGGCGAGGGACTGGCCGAGGTCGGCGCCGTCCAGCATGGCCAGGTTGGCTCCTTCGCCGTTCGGGGGCATCAGGTGGGCCGCGTCGCCGAGCAACGTCACCCCCGGCACGCGGTCCCAGCGATGCCCGGGCGGCAGCGTGAACAGGCGGCGCACGACCGGCGGTACGTCGCTGTCGGTGATCAGCGCGGTCAGCTCGGGAGCCCAGCCGGAGAACTCCTCGATGACCCGCGCGGGATCAACGCCGTCCAGCCAGTCCGGCGGCTTCCGCAGTTGCGTGTACGCGTGCAGAGTCCCGCCACTTTCGCGGTGCGCCAGGATGCCCTTGCCCGGCGCGAGCGCGAACAGCGATCCGGCGCCGACCGCTTCCGCGGCGGCGGGATGGCGGGTGTCGCCGTCGAACAGGAACGTCTCGACGACCGTGAAGCCGACGTACGAAGGACTCGCGTCGGAAAGCACCGGACGCACTCGCGACCACGCGCCGTCCGCGCCGACGAGCAGGCTCGTCACGATCGTCGTCCCGTCGGCCAGGCTCACCTCGTGCCGTCCTGAGCCGAGCGCCCGCACACCGGTGGCCTTGTGCCCCCACCGGACGATGCCGTCCGGCAGGGAATCCAGCAGCAGCTGCCGCAGCTCGCCACGCTGGACCTCGGGACGCTCGCCCGTGCCGTCGTCGGGCCGGTCGGCCAGCACGGTCCCGTGCCGGTCGAGGACCCGGTACGACTCGCGGCCCGGCAGGACCAGCGCGCGGAACTCCGCGATCAGCCCGGCCGCCTCGAGCGCCGGCTGGCCGTTCCACGGGTGGATGTCGAGCATCCCGCCCTGCCGGCGCGCGGCCGGCGAAGGTTCCGCCTCGTAGACCGTGACCGGAATGCCGTGCCGGTGCAGGACGCGGGCCAGCACCAGGCCGCCGAGGCCGGCGCCGATGATCGTGACCGTCATGGTTGCCTCCGTGGGTGGATCGCCGATCCAATCAGGCTAGCACGAGTTTGGATCGGCGATCCACCCATGCGATGATGCGGTCATGACGAAGAGGCGCGCCGACGGGCTGTCCCCGGAGCTGATCGTCGAGGCCGCGAAAGAGCTCCTCGACGCCGGCGGTGAGACCGCGTTGACCTTCCGGGCGCTCACCACCCACCTGAGCACCGGCTACGGCGCGATCTACCACCACGTCGCGAACAAGAGCGACCTGCTCGCGGCGGCCACCGACGACGTCATCGCGAGCGTCATGACCGGCGCCGTCGTCGACGCGGAGCCGCGGGAAACGCTGCGCACCGTCGCGCTGGGCCTGTTCGACGCGATCGACGCGCACCCTTGGGTCGGCGCGCAGCTCTCCCGGGAGCCGTGGCGCCCCGCCCTGCTGGCGATCTACGAACGCATCGGCGGGCTGCTCGACGCGCTCGGCGTGCCCGGGCGAGCGCTCTTCGACGCCGCGGGCGCGCTCGTCAACTACGTCCTCGGCGTCGCCGGGCAGAACGCCGCGAACGCCCGGCTCCTGAAGTCCGGCGAGGCGGACCGATCGGTGTTCCTGAGCAAGGTCGCCCAGCAGTGGGCGGAGCTCGATCCGGAGCGGTATCCGTTCGTGCACAAGGCGTCGGCGCAGCTGCGCGAGCACGACGACCGCGAACAGTTCCTCGCCGGCGTCGACATCTTCCTGGCCGGGATCGCCACCTTGCGCTGAGCCTCGGTGCGACGGCCCGGGAGCCGCCACACCGAGGGCCGGTCACCAGCCGACGGCCACCAGCAGCCACTGCGGGTCTCCGTGGGAGACGAACGAGGACTGGCCGGCCACGTCGTCGTACGGGAAGCCGTACGCCAGGTGGTTGATGCCGTGGTCGTGCCAGTACTTCGCGTAGTAGTTCGCCGGAGCGGCCTGGTAGTAGTTCGCCGGGTCCTGCTGCTGCGACGCCGGCAGCTGCGCCGTGTGCCGGTTCAGCGCCGCGCACATGTTCGGGTTCCCCGCCAGCGAGCCGGCGCAGCCGGTGATGTTCGACGTCGGCTCGTTGACGCCCACCGACTGCGCGTAGGCGGTGAAGTAGTTCGCGTAGCGGCCGCCCGTGCGGAAGTCCGGGGCGCTGCCGGGCGCCGGGATCCGGTACGGCGCGTTCACCGTCGCCAGGCCCTTGAACTCCGTCGGCACCTCGGCCTGGAACCTGGCGAAGGTGGCCGCCCGGTCCTCCTGGAAGGTCCCGTAGTCGTCGCCCACCTGGACGTCGTAGCCGTCGTGCGCGTGCAACCGCATGGCCAGCTTCAGCGCGAACGCGTCCACCCGGGTGGTGTTGCCGTTGAACACGTCCGGGCCGACGGTGAACTCGATGAAGTCGGCGTACTGGCCGTTCGGGGTGCCGAGGTAGAAGTACATCCGGCCGGCGGAGTTGGCCGGCATGTCGATGTAGGGCTGCTCGGCGATCGAGTGGGTCTGGCCGCCGAAGTTCCAGTACACCTGGCTGTCGGGGTACTTGCCGTTGGTCCGGTTGAGCACCTTCACGGTGAGCACGTTGCGCGCGGCCGGGATGCTCGCGGTGTCACCCCAGAACGAGTCCGGCGGGGTGCCCGCGCCGGGCTGCGTGGTCCCGCCGCCGCTGCCGAACACCTGGAACTCCCACAGCGAGACGCCGTACGGGGTGGCCCGCGCGGTCGTGGCGAGGCGCACGTACCGCCCGGTTCCGGTCACGGCCAGCGTCTGCGTGCCGCCGGTCCCGGTCGTCGTCTGGTACACAGTGGACCAGGCAGAACCGTTGTCGGACAGCTGGATCTGGTAGGCGGTGGCGTAGGCGGCCTCCCAGTTCAGCACGACCCGGCTGACGGTCGCCGCGCCGCCGAGGTCGACCTGGATCCACTGTGGATCGCTGAACTGCGACGACCAGCGGGTGCCGGTGCTGCCGTCCACGGCCGCGGAAGCGGGTGTCCCGGCGTTCTCCACCGAGGACGCCGTGGCGGCCTTTCCCTGCGAGATCAGGCTGTCCGCCGCGTTCGCCGACGGCGCGGCGATGCCGAGCACGGCGACCGCCAGCGCCGCCGCGAGCGTCGCCAAGCGGGTTCCGGGGCCGCGGCGGAGGCGCCGCGGCAGGGTGGTCGAGGGCATGGGTTCCTCCCTGGCCGGGAAAGGGACGGACCCGCCGCCGGTCAGGGGACGGCGTCGTCCGGCTCGCCCCCTGAGCGCCGGGCGGATGCCCTCGAGGGCCGGCGGGGGACGACGGTGAAAAGGTTCATACCACCGCCCCCGGCCTGTCAACCCTTGACAGTTCCGGGCCGCGGGGCGATCCTCGGAACCGGTTCCACCTCGAAATCCTCTGCGTGGCGCCGCCACCCGCCCAGAGGCCGGCTCACCGGGAGTCAGCCATGTCCAGCGGTGCCCTTCGAACGACCGTCGCGACCGTTCTCGGGAACGACGGCCGTCGCCCGGCACCCCTGCGCCCATTCAGTCCACTGTGGACTCAAGCCACGAGGTCGGCCAGCACCGCCGCGGCCGCCCGCTGCCCGGACACCAGCGCGCCCTGCACCGAGGGCGTGTCCCGGTGGTCGCCGCAGACGTACCGCCCGGGAGCGACCCGCACCGGACGCCGCAGCGGGGCGCCGGGGCCGAACACCGGCAGCGCCTTCGGGATCGCGTACGTCCGCAGCAGCTCCCACTCCCGCGTGTCGGTGTCGTAGATCCGCGCCAGCCGCCGGCGCACCCGCGGCTCCAGGCCGGGCTCGGCCCGGTCGGGCACCGAAGCGGCGATCAGCGCCGACCCGGGCGGGGCGTACCCCGGCGCCACCTCGCTGAGCACCGCCGTGTTCACCAGCAGCTCGTCGAGGCCGTCGACCAGCAGCGTCGGCGACCGCAGTGGCGCCACCCCGGCGCGGTAGTAGAAGGTCGTCACCGCGTGCCAGCCCGGCGCCTCGACCCCGGGCAGCAGCCGCGCGGCCGTGTCCCCGTCGGTCGCCACAACCACGGCCCGCGCGGGGACGTCTTCGCCGTCGCGCGTGCGCACGCCGTCCTCGGTGATCGCCTCGACCTCGACGCCCGTGCGGACCGGCACCCCGGCCGCCAGCTGACGCGGCAGGGCCTGCATCCCCTCGGCCGGCAGCACGCCCCCGCCGCGCAGGAAGCTGCGCCAGATGAGGTGGAACAGCCGGCTCGACGTCGCCAGCTCCCGGTCGAGGAACACCCCGGCGAGGAACGGCCGCAGCACCTCCTCGATCGTCGACCGCGTCAGCCCCCAGCGTCGCAGCTCCTCGGCGGTACTGCGCCCGTTGTCGGCGCGGTCGGCCTTCAGCACGTCACGGGCCGCGAGCGCCGCCATCCGCGCGCCGTCGGCGGGCCGGCCCGCGACGAACTCCGCGGCGCCGCGCACCGCGGGCAGGCCGTGCCACGGGCCGGCGAGCCAGCGGCGCCCGGAAGCGGTCATCGCGATCGTGCCGCGCGTGAACGGGCGCGGCCGCAACGCACCGACGTCCGCCAGCCGCCGCAGCGCCGGGTACGCGGGCAGCAGCACCTGGAACCCGCGGTCGAAGCGGAAGCCGTCGACGACGTCGGTGCGCACCCGGCCGCCGACCTCGTCGCCCGCCTCCAGCACCGTGACCTCCGCCCCGGCGCCGCACAGCCGCCGCGCCGCGCTCAGCCCCGCCAGCCCGCCACCCACGACGACCACGTCCATGCCGCGCTCCCTCCGTCCTCCGCAGAATGCCCGGATCGCCCGCCACCAACCACCGGAGCGCCGGATCTGGCACGATCGGGCCGTGGCCAGGACGCGACGGGGGCGAGTGCTCGCGATGGCGGCCGCCCTGCTGCTGGTGCTGGCTTCCTGCAGCGCCGGCTTCGGCGACCTCAAGCTGCGGATCGCCGCGGGCAACCCGGGCGGGGTCTACGACAAGCTCGCCCAGACCCTGGCCACGGCGTGGGCCTCGGGCCTGGACATCGAGCGGCCCGCCGTGCTGCAGACCCAGGGTTCGCCCGACAACCTCGACAAGGTGCTCGCCGGGAAGGCCGACGTCGCGTTCGTCGCCGCGGACGTCGCCGCCGACCGGTACAAGCAGGACCCGCGGCTGGCCACCCTCGCCCGGATCCACGACGACTACCTGCACATCGTCGTGCGCACCGACTCCGACATCCGGACCGTCGAGCAGCTGCGGGGCCGGAAGATCGCGATCGGCTCGCCGTCTTCGGGGGTCGAGTACATCGCCACCCGGCTGCTGGAGGTCACCGGGCTCACCGGGTCGGTCACCACCAGCGCCCGCGGCCTCGACGACTCGATCAAGGCGCTGCTCGGCGGCGACATCGACGCGTTCTTCTGGTCCGGCGGCCTGCCGACGCCCAGCCTGGTGAAGTACAACGAAAAGCAGTCCCTGCGCCTGCTCGACATCGCCGACGTGATGCCGAAGATGCAGGAGGTCAACCAGGTCTACGGCACCGCGTCCATCCCGGCCACCACCTACAACCAGCCGGGCCCGGTGACGACGCTGCTGGTGCCGAACTTCCTCGTCGTCCCGAACTCGATGAGCGACGACGTCGCCGAGGCGCTGGTCAGCGGCCTGTTCGACGCCCGCCAGCAGCTCGCGGTGGCCAACCCGGCGGCGCTGTCGATCGACGTCCACCCGGGCATCGAGACCCAGCCGATCCCCCTGCACCCCGGCGCGATGCGCTACTACCGGGCGAAGAAGACCTAAGCCGCCGGGAACGTCATCGCGATCCGCAGGCCGCCGCCTTCGGGCAGGTCCAGCGTCAGCTCGCCGTCGGAGTGCGCGGTCAGCTCGCTGACGATCGCCAGGCCCAGCCCCGACCCCGGCACGTTCTGGTGCGCCGGGCTGCGCCAGAACCGGTCCAGCGCGCGGTCGAGCTCCTCGGGCGGCAGCCCCGGCCCGTGGTCGCGCACCGACAGCCGGACCCGGTCGCCGTCGCGCTCGACGGCGATCCGGATCTCGGTGCCGGACGCGGTGAACTTGAGCGCGTTGTCGAGCAGCGCGTCCAGGATCGTCTCGGCGCCGCGCGGCGGCATGCGGACCCGGGCCCCGTCGCCGGCGGCGTCGACGACCAGCCGCACGTCCCGGGCTTCGCCGACCACCGACCAGTCGGCGACCCGCTCGGCGACGACCTCGTCCAGCACCACCGGGTCCAGCTCGCCGCCGGACGCCTCGGCGCGGGCCATCGAGAGCAGGCCGTCCAGGATCTGGTGCAGCCGCCCGGCGTCGACGCGCGCGGCCTCGAGGTCGGCGGCGGCCGGCTCGTCGTCGACGTGGCCGTCGAGGTTCCCGAGCCGGATCTTCAACGCGGTCAGCGGGTTGCGCAGCTGGTGCGAGGCGTCCGCGACGAACGCCCGCTGCGCGGCCAGCGCGCCCGACACGCTCTCGGCCATCCGGTCGAAGGAGCGGCCGAGCTGCCGCAGCTCCGGCGGGCCGCCGCCCTCCCCCACCGGCTCGGCCTCCCGCCCGCTGACCACCGAGGCCACCAGCGCGCCGGTCGCGTCGTCGAGCCGCTTCACCGGCTTCAGGATCCACCGGACCACCGGGATCGCCACGGCCAGCGCGAGCACGAAGGCGAGGATCCCGCCCGCGGCGAGCAGCAGCCACCACCACAGCACGGCGGCGCGCTCGGAATCGGTGGCCGACACGGTGAGCACCGCCCCGCGCACCTCGCCGTCGGCGAGCACCGGTTCGGCGAGCACCAGCGGCGTCGAGTCCCACGGCATCAGCACGCCGGCCGGCTGCGAACGGCGGCCGGCCAGCGCTTCGTGGACGGGGTCGCTGATCCGCTCGTCCTGCAGGTCGATCCGCGCGGCGGCCGGGCCGAGCGAGGTGACGACCGGTTTGCCGTCCTGGTCGACGACCACCACCCGGACGCCGTACACCTCGGTGTAGCGGCGCACGTCGGGCTCGATCAGGTACGGCTTGTTGTCCAGCAGCGGGCGCTGTGCCAGCGACGCGAACCGGGCGGTGTCGGTCAGCCGGTCGAGGAAGAGGTCCTGCTGCGCGCCGGCGGCGATCGAGATGGCCAGCGGGATGCCCAGGCCGAACACCAGCAGCGCGACCAGGGTCAGCACGATGCCCTGCAGCCGGACGCGCACGCCGTCAGCTCCGGGCGGTCTGGCCGCCGAGCCGGTAGCCGACCCCGCGCACCGTCTCGATCAGCGCCGGGCGGCCCAGCTTCGTCCGCAGGGTCGCGACGTGGACGTCGAGCGACCGGCTCTCCGCGGGCCCCCGGTGCCCCCACACCTCGGTGAGCACCTGCTCGCGCGAGCACACCGCGCCGCGCGCGCCCGCGACGAGGGCGAGCACCTGGAACTCCTTGCGGGACAACGCGATCGCGTTCCCGTCGACCAGCACCTCGTGCCGGGCCAGGTCGACGCTGACGTCTCCGACCGTGATGACGACGGGCTCGCTGACCGCGTGTTCCGGGCGCCGCCGGCGCACCGCCTCGACGCGGGCGAGCAGCTCCTCGACGTCGTAGGGCTTGACCAGGTAGTCGTCGGCGCCCGCGCGCAGGCCCCGGATCCGGTCGTCGACCTCGCCGCGGGCCGACACCACGATGATCGCGACGTCGCTCACCGCGCGGATCTGGGTGCACAGCGTCACGCCGTCGATGTCCGGCAGGCCGAGGTCGAGGAGGATGACGTCGACCTCGTGGACGCGCTCGAGGACGCCGGCGCCGGTGGCGAGCCGGGCGATCGCCAGGCCGCGGCGGGCCAGCGCCGGGATGAGCGCACCCGCGACCCGGTCGTCGTCCTCCACCAGCAGCACCCGCACCCGTCCGCCTCCCATGGTGACCTGCTCCACCGGCCGGTAGCGCCGAACTCTAGTGACCACGCGGCCCCGCGCGCACGAGCCACCCGAGCAGTCACGCTCGGTGATCAGGGGGCTACAGTACCCCTGATCACCGCAAAATGGACATCGATACGCAGTTGAAACCCTAAGTATTGCTCAACTCGGCTTGCCAGCCGGTGCAGCAACGGTAGGTTCTCGCCATCGCGGGTGACCCACGCCGCATTCGAACGACCCTGGAGGCCAGATGACCGCGGAGGTGGCGGCGCCGATGATCAAGGCGTCCGCCGTGAACAAGTACTTCGGCGACCTGCACGTGCTCAGGGAGATCACGCTCGAGGTACCTCGCGGCCAGGTCCTGGTGGTGCTGGGCCCGTCGGGGTCGGGCAAGTCGACCCTGTGCCGGGCGATCAACCGCCTCGAGCCGATCAACTCGGGCGATATCGCCGTCGACGGTGTCCCGCTGCCCGCGGAGGGCAAGGCCCTGGCGGCGTTGCGCGCCGACGTCGGCATGGTGTTCCAGTCGTTCAACCTCTTCGCGCACAAGACGATCGTCGAGAACGTCATGCTGGCGCCGATGAAGGTCCGCAAGGCCTCGAAGGACGAAGCGCGCAAGACGGCGATGGAACTGCTGGAGCGCGTCGGCATCGCCAACCAGGCCGACAAGTACCCGGCGCAGCTCTCGGGTGGCCAGCAGCAGCGCGTCGCGATCGCGCGGGCGCTGGCGATGCGGCCCAAGGTCATGCTGTTCGACGAGCCGACCTCGGCCCTGGACCCGGAGATGGTCCAGGAGGTCCTCGACGTCATGACCGGCCTGGCCAAGGACGGCATGACGATGCTGGTCGTCACCCACGAGATGGGCTTCGCCCGCCGGGCAGCCGATCGGGTGATCTTCATGGCCGACGGCGAGATCGTCGAGGACACGACACCCGAAGAGTTCTTCACCGCGCCCAAGAGCGAGCGCGCGAAGGACTTCCTCGGCAAGATCCTGACTCACTGAACACTTTTCCCCGGCCCGCGTGGCCGGGCGAGATTCGGAAGGAACCTGAGAGACGATGCGGTTGAACCGAGTTCTGCAGGTCGGCGCGGTCGTGCTGGCCGCCGGGCTGACCCTGACGGCCTGCGGCGGCGGCTCCGGCAGCGGCAGCGGCGCGAGCGGCGACAAGAACCTGGTCCAGCGGGCCAAGGACAACAAGAAGCTGACCATCGGCATCAAGTTCGACCAGCCGGGCCTCGGCCTGAAGAAGCCGGACGGCACCTACGCCGGCTTCGACGTCGACGTCGCGAAGTACATCGCGAAGCAGCTCGGTGTCGAAGAGTCGGGGATCACCTGGAAGGAAGCGCAGTCGGCGCAGCGCGAGGACCTGATCAAGAAGGGTGAGGTCGACTTCATCGTCGCCACCTACTCGATCACCGACAAGCGCAAGAACGACGTCTCCTTCGGCGGCCCGTACTTCATCGCGCACCAGGACCTGCTCGTGCGGTCGGACAACACCGACATCACCGGTCCCGAGTCGCTGACCGGCAACAAGAAGCTCTGCTCGGTCAAGGGCTCCACCCCGGCGCAGAACGTGAAGACGAAGTACGCCAAGGAGGTGCAGCTGCAGGAGGTGGGCAAGTACACCGACTGCGTGACCGCGCTCCTCAACGGCTCCGTCGACGCGATGACCACGGACGACGTGATCCTCGCCGGTTACGCCGCGCAGCAGCCCGGCAAGCTGAAGCTGGTCGGCAAGGGCTTCACCGACGAGAACTACGGCGTCGGCCTGAAGAAGGACGACGCGGACGGCAAGGCCGCCGTCAACAAGGCCATCCAGGCCATGGAGCAGGACGGTTCCTGGCAGAAGTCGCTGGAGAGCAACGTCGGCCCGTCGGGCTACAAGATCCCGGCCGCGCCGGCGATCGCTCCCTGATATCCGGTTCTGAAGTCGAACGGTGCGCCGTGCAAGCGGCGCACCGTTCCCGTTACCGAGGCCAGGTTGGACAACCGTGTTCGATTTCCTCAGCAATCCTGACTACGACCTCGTCGGCGCGTTCTGGACGACGATCCAGCTGACGTTCTTCTCGGCGATCGGCGCGCTGATCTGGGGCACGATCCTCGTGGGCATGCGCGTCAGCCCGGTGCCGATCATGCGCGGCTTCGCCACCGTGTACGTGAACGTCTTCCGGAACACCCCGCTGACCGTGATCATCATCTTCACGTCGCTGGGCCTGTCTTCCACGCTGGGCGTCAACCTGGCCGCATCCGACTCGCCCACCTCGCTGGCCGACAACGCGTTCCGGCTGGCCGTGCTGGGCTTCATCGTCTACACGGCGACCTTCGTCTGCGAATCGCTGCGGTCGGGCATCAACACCGTCCCGGTCGGCCAGGCCGAAGCGGCGCGGGCCCTGGGCCTCAACTTCACGCAGGTGCTGGGCCTGATCGTGCTGCCCCAGGCGTTCCGCGCGGTGATCGCGCCGCTGGCGAACGTCCTGATCGCGCTGTTGAAGAACACCACGGTCGCCTCGGTGATCGGCGTCGCGGAGGCGTCGCTGCTCATGTCGACGATGGTGGAGAACGAGTCCGACTCGCTCTTCTACGTCTTCATCCTGTTCGCCCTGGTGTTCGTCGCGCTGGTCCTGCCACTCGGCCTGCTGCTCGGCTGGGTCGCCAAGAAAGCCGAGGTCAAGCGATGAGCACGCAGTCCGTTCTCTACGACGTCCCCGGACCGAAGGCCAGGACCCGCAACTTCCTCTACTCCGTGCTGTTCGTGCTGGTCCTGCTGCTGGTGGCGTACTTCGTCTACGACGGCTTCGCCAAGAAGGGCCAGTGGGCGGGTGCGCTCTGGAAGCCGTTCATCGAGGGGTCGACCTGGACCCAGTTCCTGCTGCCGGGCCTGCTGAACACGCTCAAGGCGGCCGGGCTGTCCATCGTGATCGCGCTGCCGATCGGTGCCCTGCTGGGCGTCGGCCGGCTGTCCGAGCACAAGTGGGTGCGGATCCCGGTCGGCGCGGTGGTCGAGTTCTTCCGGGCCATCCCGGTGCTGCTGCTGATGGTGTTCGGGGCGTCGCTGTACGCCTACTACACCGACATCAGCCCGGACACCCGCCCGCTGTTCGCGGCCGTCACGGGCCTCGTGCTCTACAACGGCTCCGTGATGGCGGAGGTCTTCCGGGCGGGCATCCTGTCACTGCCGAAGGGACAGACAGAGGCGTCGTCGGCGCTGGGCCTGCGCAAGACCCAGACGATGGTCAGCATCCTGCTCCCCCAGGCCGTGACCCTGATGCTGCCGGCGCTGGTCAGCCAGCTGGTGGTCATCCTGAAGGACACGGCGCTCGCCGGCCAGCTGACGATCGGCTACGACGAGCTGATCCGCGGCTCCGGGCCGATCACCGGCAACTTCAACAACACGATCCCGACGCTGATCGTCATCGCGCTCATCTTCATCGCGCTCAACCTGCTCCTCTCGTGGTTCGCCTCGTGGCTGGAGCGGAAGCTGGCGCGCCGGAAGAAGGCACCGCGGGGAGCCAAGCCGCTGGAAGGCCCCCCGGCCGCGGTGACGGCGGCGACCGACTTCGCCACCGGCAACAGCTCGGCCTGATCTCGGATCACCGGAAGCGGGTGAGTGCGCGGCAGCGCGCTCACCCGCTTTTCGTTTGCCCCGATCGAGGCTCGCCGGGGTTGTCGTACCCGGGGGTCTCCCCTAGCGTCGGGGCCATGGGTGTCGCACTGGTGACCGGAAGTTCCCGAGGACTGGGCCGGACGATCGCCCGGCGGCTGGCCCGCGACGGGTTCGCGGTGGCCGTGAACGCGCTGCACGACGACCCCGACCTCGAGACCGCCGCGGAGGGCGTCCTCGCCGAGGGCGGCAAGGCCGCCGCCTTCGCCGCCGACGTCACCGACCGGCACCAGGTCGGCGAGCTGGTCGACGCGGTGACGGCGTTGCTGGGCTCGATCACCGTGCTGGTGCTCAACGCGACGGGCCCGCAGCCGGACGTCCTCCTGTCCGATGTGGACTGGGCGGATCACCTGGGGCACCTGGACTTCTTCGTGCGTTCGCCGGTGCTGCTGGGACACGCGGTGCTCCCGGGCATGCGCGCCCGCGGCTACGGCCGGATCATCCACATCGATTCGGAGGTCGCCGAGCGCCCGCCACCCGGCCGTTCGGCGTACGCGACGGCCAAGGCGGCCCAGGTCGGCCTGGCCCGGTCGTGGGCCCGCGAACTGGCCCCGGACGGCATCACGGTCAACTCGGTGGCCCCGGGTTTCGTGCCGGTGGAGCGCCACGCGGACGTCCCGCAAGCCGAGCGCGAGGCCTATCTGGCGGGCGTGCCGGCGGGCCGGCTGGGCACCCCGGAGGACGTCGCCGCGGCGGTGAGCTTCTTCGCCTCGAAGGACACGGGCTTCATCACCGGCCAGCGCCTCCTGGTCGACGGCGGCCGCGCGCTCGGCTGACCTACCAGCGCAGCACCATCTTGACGGACTCGTTGTCGCGCTTGGCGACGTTCGGCTGCAGGGTTCCGGCGTGCAGCGCGCCCCAGCCACAGGCCCACGTCCGCATCGGGTCGCCCGCCCGGAACTCGCCCTGGCAGGCGTCCGGCTGGCCCGGCGCGCTCAGCTTGGTGGCGTGCAGGGGATCTTCGCCGTGGCCGCGGCGGCCGTTCCCGGGTTCAAGAGCGCCGCGCCGACGGCCGGCGCGAACAAGGGGTGGATTCGCTGCGTTCAGGCCGCTTCGCCGGCCGGCCTGCGCTGCCGCCACAGCACCACCAGCACCCCGACCACGAGCACCAGGGCCAGCGTGAGCGCCGTCCACATCGCGACGTGCAGCTGCAGCAGGCCACCCGCGAAGGCGCCCACCAGCATCGCGGCCACGGCGACCACCTTCCGCAGCGGGTGCGACCCCGGCCCGCCGGCCGCCTTCGAGTCCGCCGCGAAGCCCGTCAGCGTCATCGTCAGGACCGTCGTCGTCAGGTCGGGCGCGCCGATCCGGCGGACCGCCGCGTTCTGCAGGCCCATCGCCACGCCCAGCACGACGATCAGCAGCTCGCTCCCGAGCCGCGTGCCGCTGCCGAGGGTCGCGGACAGCACGACCGCCACCGCGATCAGCGCCGCCTGGACCGCGGTCGCCTGGCGGAGGGTGTCGTAGTCGTCTTCGCGCCGGGCCAGCCGCCCACCGGCGAGCGCGCCCGCGAGGAACGCCAGCACCGCGGTCAGCGACGCGAGCACCGACAGCGTCGACTCCCCCGCCGCCGCGAACCCGAGGAAGACGACGTTCCCGGTCATGTTGGCCACGAACACCCGGCCCAGCCCGAGGAAGCTGACCGCGTCGACGACCCCGGTCACGACGGTCAGCGCCAGCAGCAGGGCGGCCAGGTCCCGCGGTTTCGGTTCAGCCATGAACGCAGTCAACCACCGCGCGGGTCAGCTCGCGGTGCCCGAGCGCGTCGGTGCTGTCCACGAACTGGTCGATCGCCCCGATCGGGTACATCACGGACGCCCCGGCCAGCAGCGGCGTGACGAACCGGCCCGCGTCGATGACCTGGAACGGCCGGTCGAAGAACGGCCTGGCCCGCGGGTCCACCCGGTCGGTCAGGCCGAGCGCGTTGTGCAACCCGGCGACGTACTCCCAGGCCGCGACGAGGTGCCGTTCACGCTCCGGCCACGTCGTCGCCGCGAGGGCGCCGGTGAGGTGCGGCGACAGCGTCGCGGCCGCGGGCAGCCGCGCGAAGGCGCTGCCGAGCCACTTGCTGTACGGCGGGTACCGGCGCGCCATCAGCAGGCACAGCCGCATGAGGTCCCGCACGAGCCGCGCCGCGACGACGGCCGACCCCAGTTCGTCGCCGACCTCCCCGCAGCGTCCGACGAAGGCCTCTTCCTGGCCGATCCGCTGCCACTGGCAGGCGAGGACGTAGCGCCAGACGTCGTCCGGGTACCAGGCGACGCGCTGCCTGAGCCGCTCGAACCCGAGGTCGTCGTGGAAGACGGCGCCTCCGGTGAACTCGGCGAAGACCTGGGTCGGGGTGGCGAGCCAGTCGCGCGGCGCCGGGTGCCGCGGGTCGAAGCCGAGGAAGCCGCGCGTCCAGCCGTCGAGCGTCCCGACGACCAGCTTCACCGGATGGCCGAGGAAAGTGGCCGGCACCGGCAGTTCGCGTGGTTCCGGGAGGAAGAGGAGGACGCGGGCGGTCCAGTCGTGGTCGGTGGAACGGCCGGTGTCGAAGCCGAGGACTTCCGAACCGGGCCCGACCAGCGCGGCGCTGTGCGGCCCGCCGACGACGGGCGCGACCGCTTCGGCGTAGAAGCGGCGGCTCAGTTCGATTCCGGGAATGAACGTCATGAACGCCATTGTGACTCGCGAAAGGTGCGAAGCGCGCTTCATTATGCGAAGGTGCTTCGCAGCGCTTCGCGAGCGGAATCCGTTGTCGCACAGGCAGAACAGCAACATCCGTTCCGGTGAACCCCTGCGCGGCACGGGCCGTTTTGTCGGTGGTTGCCTTTAGCGTGCGGGCATGACCGAAAAGAGCACGGTGCGCACCCGGGAGATGGGCGTCGAACTGAAGTCCCAGCGCGAGGCCAAGCAGATGTCGCTGCGCGAGGTGGCCCGGCGCGCCCACTGGTCGGCGTCGAAGGTGTCCGGCTGGGAGAACGGCCGCCGGATCTCGCCGATCGACGCGGCCATCTACCTCGCGCACTGCGGAACCGAGGCCGCCGAACGCGAGCGGCTGCTGCACCTGACCGGGCCACCGAGCGAGCTGTACTGGGTGCGGCCGTACTTCGACCGGCTCGTCGACCCGATGAAGTCCCTCATCATCCAGGAAAACCTGGCGACGGCGGTGATCTCGAACAGCCCGATGGCCCTGCCCGGCATGCTCCAGACCGAAGACTACGTGCGGACCGTCTACGAGCTGTCCGGGCGGTACACCACGGACCGGCTGAAGCTGCTCGTCCAGGCGAGGATCGATCGGCAACGGCTGCTGCAGCGCCGGAACCCACCGCAGTGCCTCTACTTCGTCTACGAGCACACCCTGAGATCGATCCTGCGCGACCCGGCCCTGATGCACGAACAGCTGCAGTACCTGGTGCTGGCCACCAACCTCCCGCACTGCACCATCCGGGTCGTCCCCGCGTCCGCGCCGCCGTACCACCTGGTGGGCAGCCGGTTCACGATCCTCGAGTTCGCCGAACATCCACCGGTGGCCTACGAAGAGACCTTCACCGCCGGGTTGTTCATCGACGAACGCGTGGCGGTCGAAGCCTTCTACGTCCTGCGTACCCGGCTGGAGCAGGCTGCCCTGTCCGAACGAGAATCCCGGGAGTTCCTGGTCCGGCTGGCCGAGGAGTTCGATCTCATGGCGAATTGAGTGCACCGACCCGGTCGCCGTCGTGCCAGACGGCGCGGATCCTGCCGGGCAGGTCGGTCACGTCCAGGTGCGTGCCGTCGAGCAGGACGAGGTCCGCGCGCAGGCCCGGCTCGAGGCGGCCACGGTCGTCGTCGAGCCGGAGCAGGCGGGCCGCTTCCGAGGTGGCTGCCTTGAGGGCCGCCGCGTCGCCGAGGACCTCGGCCAGCAGGCGCAGCTCGGTCGTCAAGTCGACATGGGGACGCGGGGCGAGGTCGGACCCGGCGGCGATCCGGACGCCCGCCTCCACCGCGAGACGCAGCGAACGCCGGTGCGTGCCGGCGAACTCGGTGTCGCTCATCGGCGACAGCGTCGGCACGTACCAGGCGTTCGCCAGGGCCGCGACGGCGTCGTCGTCGAGGAAGGTGCCGTGCTCGATGCTGCGCACCCCGGCGCGGGCCGCCGACACCACCGCCGAAGCGGTGTGCGCGTGGGCCAGGACATCGCGGCCGCAGCGGCCGGCCTCGTCGACCACGGCGGCGAGCTCGTCGTCGGTCGGGCGGACGTCCACGCCGGCGCGGACCGCGCGCATCGACCCGCTCGCGCCGACCTTGATCCAGTCGGCGCCCGCGCGCACCATCCGGCGGACGGCGGCACGGGCGGCGTCCGGCCCGTCGAACAGCGGGTCCGGCAGCGACGGGTCGCCGTAGTTGTCGACGGCGCCCGCGGCCGGGTCCCAGACGTCGCCGAGCCCGCCGGTCGGCCCCAGCTGACGCAGGCTGACCAGCAGATCCGGTCCCGTGATCCAGCCTTCCCGCAGGGCGTGCTTGAAGCCGGCGTCGGCGCCCCAGGCGTCACGCACGGTGGTGATTCCGCGCGTCAGCAACCGGCGCAGCACCGGCACGGCTTCGAGGATGCGCGCGCTGCGCGGCAAGGACTCGGGCCGCCGGAACGCGACGTGCACGTGGCAGTCGATGAGCCCCGGGATCAGCAGCCCGCCGGAACAGTCGACGCGCTCGTCGCCGTCGAGGCCCGGCCCGACCTCGGCGATCCGCGAGCCGTCCAGCCGTACGTCCGCGCGGGTCGTCTCGCCGGTCTCCGGGTCGAACACGCGCGCGCCGGCGAGCAGTGTCACGCGAGTTCCTTGCGGTAGCCGAGGAAATCGCACGGCGTGGCCAGCGACGGCACGAGGTGCGGGTAGTCCTCGGCGAGGTCGGCGCGGCGTGTCACGCGGTAGCCGAGCCGGTCGTACCACTCGGCGAGGAACTGCTTCGCCGGATGCGTCCACTCGCGCGGCACGAGCAGTTCCAGCTGCATTTCGCGGCAACCCGCGTCCCGGCTCGCCCGCTCGGCGAAGGCGACCAGCTCGCGTCCGATGCCGAGCCCGCGCCGCGCGGGGTCGGCCGCGAGCATGCCGAACTCGCCGGTCGCAGCGTCGAGCCGCCGAAGCCGGACCGAGCCGGCGAGGTCACCGTCCACGAGAGCGACGGCGATCTCCCCCGCCCGGACGAACCCCGCGACCTCGTCGACCGACGTCCGATCGATGCTCCCCCGCCACAGCCCCTTGTCGGACTCGGCGTAGACCTGGTTGACCAGCGCGGTGATCCGCGCGATCACCGCGGCGCCGGCGGACGGCGGCAGCAGCTCGATCTCCATGCCCCCACTCTGGCACGGGCGAAAAAGACGCTCGCGAACCGGCTTGGGCGCGGTTCGCGAGCGTCGAGGGAAAAGTCCTACTTGTCCCGGCGGAAGAGCTTGTTGCCCAGCCACACGATGGGGTCGTACTTGCGGTCGGCGACGCGCTCCTTCATCGGGATGAGCGCGTTGTCGGTGATGTGGATGCCTTCCGGGCAGACCTCGCTGCAGCACTTGGTGATGTTGCAGTAGCCGAGGCCGTGCTCGTCCTGCGCCGCATCACGGCGGTCCGCGACGTCGAGCGGGTGCATCTCCAGCTCGGCGATGCGCATCAGGTACCGCGGCCCGGCGAAGGACTCCTTGTTCTCCTCGTGGTCGCGCACGACGTGGCAGGTGTTCTGGCACAGGAAGCACTCGATGCACTTCCGGAACTCCTGCGACCGCTCGACGTCCACCTGCTGCATCCGGTACTCACCGGGCTTCAGGTCCGCGGGCGGGGTGAACGACGGGATCTCCCGCGCCTTCGTGTAGTTGAACGACACGTCGGTGACGAGGTCGCGGATCACCGGGAACGTCCGCATCGGCGTCACCGTGATCACCTCTTCCTCGGTGAACGTCGACATCCGCGTCATGCACAGCAGCCGCGGCTTGCCGTTGATCTCCGCCGAGCACGAGCCGCACTTGCCCGCCTTGCAGTTCCACCGCACGGCGAGGTCCGACGCCTGGGTGGCCTGCAGCCGGTGGATGATGTCGAGGACGACCTCGCCCTCGTTCACCTCCACCGTGAAGTCCTGCAGCCCGCCGCCGGTGTCGTCGCCGCGCCAGACGCGGAAGCTCGCCTTGTAGCTCATGCCTTGCTCCCGGGGTGCGCTTCGAGCTCATCGTCGGTGTAGTACTTCCCGAGCTCGCCGAACTCGAACAGCTCCAGCAGGTCCTGCCGCAGCGGGACCTGCTCCTTCACCACGACGTCGATGTCCGGGACGACGGGGTTGTCGCCCGGCGACGACGAGCACACCAGCAGCTTGTGCCGCCACTCGGCGTCCATGCCCGGGAAGTCGTCCCGCGTGTGCCCGCCGCGGCTCTCGGTCCGCGTCAAGGCGGCCTTCGCGACGCACTCGCTGACCATCAGCATGTTGCGCAGGTCGATCGCGAGGTGCCAGCCGGGGTTGAACTGCCGGTGCCCTTCGACCGTGACGCGCAGGATCCGCTGCCGCAGCTCGCCCAGCTTCTCCAGCGCCTGCTCGATCTCTCCGGCCTTGCGGATGATGCCGACCAAGTCGTTCATCGACTGCTGCAGCTCGGTGTGCAGGGTGTACGGGTTCTCGGCTGTCGCGCCCTCGGGCGGGTCGAACGGCGCGAGCGCCATCTTCGCCGCCGAGTCCACATCGGACTGCGCGACCGCGGGCCGGCCGTCGAGGCCGAGCACGTACTCGGCGGCGCCGAGTCCCGCGCGGCGGCCGAACACCAGCAGGTCCGACAGCGAGTTGCCGCCGAGCCGGTTGGACCCGTGCATGCCGCCCGAGCATTCGCCGGCCGCGAACAGGCCGGGCACGCTCGCCGCGGCCGTGTCCGGGTCGACCTCGATGCCACCCATGACGTAGTGGCAGGTCGGGCCGACCTCCATCGGCTCAGCCGTGATGTCGACGTCCGCCAGCTCCTTGAACTGGTGGTACATCGACGGCAGCCGCTTCTTGATCTCCTCGGTCGGCAGCCGGCTGGCGATGTCGAGGAAGACGCCGCCGTGCGGAGAGCCGCGCCCCTCCTTGACCTCGGAGTTGATCGCGCGGGCGACCTCGTCGCGGGGCAGCAGGTCCGGCGTGCGCCGGTTGTTGTCCGCGTCGGCGTACCAGCGGTCGGCTTCCTCTTCGCTTTCGGCGTACTGGCCCTTGAAGACCTCGGGCACGTACTCGAACATGAACCGCTTGCCGTCGGAGTTCTTGAGCACGCCGCCGTCGCCGCGCACGCCCTCGGTGACGAGGATGCCCTTGACGCTCGGCGGCCAGACCATCCCGGTCGGATGGAACTGGACGAACTCCATGTTGATCAGCTTCGCGCCCGCGCGCAGGGCCAGCGCGTGGCCGTCCCCGGTGTACTCCCACGAGTTCGACGTCACCTTGAACGACTTGCCGATGCCGCCGGTGGCGAGCACGACCGCGGGCGCCTCGAACAGGATGAACCGGCCGCTCTCGCGCCAGTAGCCGAACGCGCCGGCGATCTTCCCGTCGGTGGTGAGCAGCTCGGTGACCGTGCACTCGGCGAAGACCTTGATCTTCGCCTCGTAGTCCCCGGTTTCGGCGAAGTCCTCCTGCTGCAGCGAAACGATCTTCTGCTGCATCGTGCGGATCAGCTCGAGCCCGGTCCGGTCACCGACGTGCGCCAGCCGCGGGTAGGTGTGCCCGCCGAAGTTGCGCTGGCTGATCCGGCCGTCGGCGGTGCGGTCGAACAGCGCGCCGTAGGTCTCCAGCTCCCAGACGCGGTCGGGGGCCTCCTTGGCGTGCAGCTCGGCCATCCGCCAGTTGTTGAGGAACTTCCCGCCGCGCATGGTGTCGCGGAAGTGGACCTGCCAGTTGTCGTTCGAGTTCGCGTTGCCCATCGACGCCGCGCACCCGCCCTCGGCCATCACCGTGTGGGCCTTGCCGAACAGGGACTTGCACACGACGGCCACGCGGAAACCGCGCTCGCGGGCTTCGATCACGGCGCGCAGACCGGCGCCGCCGGCCCCGATCACCACCACGTCGTAGCTGTGGCGTTCGACCTCGGTCATAGAAGAATTCCACCTCGGAACTGGGGACGTCCGTTTTTGGGGAGCACTGTCGGGGATGCGCTAGTTGACGAATCTCAGGTCCGCGATGGCTCCACTGGCCACGAGCATGACGTAGAAGTCGGTCAGCACCAGCGTGCCGAGCGTCGTCCAGGCCAGCGCCATGTGGCGGGTGTTGAGCTTCGTGACCTGCGTCCAGATCCAGTACCGCACCGGGTGCTTGGAGAAGTGCTTCAGCCTGCCCCCGGTCACGTGCCGGCACGAGTGGCAGGAAAGCGTGTACGCCCACAGCAGGATCACGTTGCCGAGCAGGACGATGTTGCCCAGCCCGAAGCCGAAGCCGCCGGTCTTCCCGTGGAACGCCGTGATCGCGTCGTAGGTGTTGACCAGCGAAACGATCAGCGCGACGTAGAAGAAGTAGCGGTGGACGTTCTGGATGATGAGCGGCAGCCGGGTCTCGCCGGTGTACTTCGCGTGCGGTTCCGCGACCGCGCAGGCGGGCGGGGAGAACCAGACGGCCCGGTAGTAGGCCTTGCGGTAGTAGTAGCACGTCAGGCGGAACCCGAGCAGGAACGGCAGCACGACGAACCCGAGCGGGATGAACCCGGGCAGGTCGCCGAACCAGTGGCCGAAGTGGCTCGAGCCCTCGACGCAGGACGTCGACAGGCAGGGTGAGTAGAACGGCGTCAGGTAGTGGTAGTCGGGCACCCAGTACGCGGTGCGCACGAACGACCGGACCGTCGCGTAGATGATGAACGCCGACAGTCCGAGCACGGTCAGCAGCGGCTGGAGCCACCACCGGTCCGTGCGGAGGGTGCGCTCGGCGATCCGGGCCCGCTTGGGGGCCCGGACGCCGGTGCCGACGCCGTTGTCAGCGGGAGCGCTCACCGCTGGTCGCGCTGGTAGCCGCCGACGCCTTCGTCATCGGCGCCGTGCCAGAGCGCCGGGTCGTAGGGCGTGTCGGGAACTTGGACACGCTCCGCGGCCTTCGCCTGGGCCGGCACCGCGAGCGGCGTGCCGTCGAGGTCCGCGGTGTCGATGTCGAGGCGCTCCACGTCGTTGGCGAGCCGGCGGACCGCCGAAGCGTCGCCGTAACGCGAGCGCAGTGCGCCGACGCACTGCCTGAGCTGGCCGATGGTTCGCCGCAGCTCGGCGATCTCGGAGGTGGACATCATTCCTCCCGGGTGTGGTGGGGCCGGCGGAAGCCGGGCGGGCGATCACTCGCCCTACGGCTTTACCGTGCGTCGTGCAGTGTGACAACTAGCACACTAACGGCTCTGGGGGTGATCGGGGTCACGCGGGTCGATCTTCTGAATCGATTTTGATTCGGCGTTTTCGCGAGGTATTGTGGCCAGTGTCACGACCCAGAGGCGCCAGCGCTGCCGTCCCGCGGACCACCACACACCAGTGATCCGGAGCCGGACATGAGCCCCACTCCCACCACGCTGCACCCAGTCGTCGCCGAAGTCACCGCCCGCATCGCCGCGCGCAGTGCCGCGACGCGCACTGCTCACCTCGACCGCACGGCCGCCGCGCACGCGGAAGGCCCGGTCCGCCGCGGTCTCGCCTGCAGCAACCTCGCCCACGGCTTCGCCGCCATGGACGGCGTCGACAAGGAGGCGCTGCGGGCCGCGCGCGCCCCCGGCGTCGCGATCGTGTCTTCCTACAACGACATGCTCTCGGCGCACCAGCCGATGCAGGAGTACCCGGCCTGGCTGAAGAAGTCGGTGCGCTCCGCCGGAGGTGTCGCCCAGTTCGCCGGCGGCGTCCCGGCCATGTGCGACGGCATCACCCAGGGCCGCGCGGGCATGGAGCTGTCCCTGTTCAGCCGCGAGGTCATCGCGATGTCGACGGCGATCGCGCTGTCGCACGACATGTTCGACGCGTCGCTGCTGCTGGGCGTCTGCGACAAGATCGTGCCCGGCCTGCTGATCGGCGCGCTCTCGTTCGGGCACCTGCCGGCGATTCTGGTGCCCGCCGGGCCGATGAACTCCGGGCTGCCGAACAAGGAGAAGGCCCGCGTCCGCCAGCTGTACGCCGAGGGCCTCGCGACCCGCGAAGACCTCCTCGACGCCGAAGCGGCGTCGTACCACTCGGCCGGCACCTGCACCTTCTACGGCACGGCCAACTCCAACCAGATGGTCGTCGAGGTGATGGGCCTGCACCTGCCCGGCGCCAGCTTCGTCCAGCCCGGCTCGGCCCTGCGCCGCGCGCTGACCGAAGAGGCCGGCCGGCGCGTCGTCGCGATCTCGCGGGGCGAGGAGTACACGCCGGTCTCGCGGATCCTCGACGAGAAGGCGTTCGTCAACGGCGTGATCGCGCTGCTCGCCACGGGCGGCTCGACCAACCACACGATGCACCTGGTCGCGATCGCCGCGGCCGCGGGCATCCAGCTGACCTGGGACGACTTCTCCGACCTCTCGGCCGTCGTGCCGCTGCTGGCGCGGGTCTACCCGAACGGCAGCGCCGACATCAACCACTTCCACGCTGCCGGCGGAATCCAGTTCCTGGTCGGCACGCTGCTCGACGCCGGGCTCCTGCACGAGGACGTGCACACCGTGGCCGGGTTCGGCCTGCACCGCTACCGGGCCGAACCGATTCTGTCCGACGGCGAGCTGGTCTGGCGCGACGTGCCCACCCGCAGCCTCGACGAAGAGGTGCTGCGCCCGGCGTGGCGGCCCTTCGCCGCGGACGGCGGGTTGCGGATGGTCGAGGGCAACCTGGGCCGCGCGGTCGTCAAGGTGTCCGCGGTGGCGCCCGAGCACCGGGTCGTGCAGGCGCCGGCCCGGGTGTTCACCACCCAGGAGGCGTTCACGGCCGCGTTCGAAGCGGGCGAGCTGGACCGCGACGTCGTCGTGGTGATCCGGCAGCAGGGCCCGCGGGCGAACGGCATGCCGGAGCTGCACGGCCTCACCCCCGCGCTGGGCGTGCTGATGGACCGCGGGCACGCCGTGGCGTTGCTCACCGACGGCCGGATGTCGGGCGCGTCGGGCAAGATCCCGGCGGCCATCCAGGTGACGCCGGAAGCCGCGGCGGGCGGCCCGATCGCCCGCGTCGCGGACGGCGACGTCATCCGGCTCGACGCGTCCACGGGCTCACTCGACGTGCTGGTCGGTGACGAAGAACTCGCCCTGCGTGAGCTTGTGGACTCGCCGCCGTCCGAAGCATCCTGGACCGGCACCGGCCGAGAGCTGTTCGCCCCGTTGCGCCGTGCCGTCGGCCCCGCCGACCAGGGCGCTTCGGTGTTCGGCGGCTTGACGCCGGAGCACCTCGGCGTCCTTTCGGGGGTCCAGGGGGGCTTGCCCCCCGGCCGGGGTCTGGGGCTTGGCCCCAGGGAACATGGAATGCCCGCTCTGGAAACCCAGGAGGTCGGTCAGTGACCACCGGTCAGGACCTGCTCGAGCTGTCCCCCGTGATGCCCGTCGTGGTGATCGACGACGCCGCCGACGCCGTGCCCACGGCCCGGGCCCTGCTCGCCGGCGGGATCGGGGTCATCGAGCTGACCCTGCGCACCCCGGCAGCGCTGTCCGCGATCGAGCGCGTCGCGGCCGAGGTGCCGGACATCGTCGTCGGCGCCGGCACCGTCACCGCGCCCGAGCACGCGAAGCAGGCCGCCGACGCGGGCGCGAAGTTCCTCGTGACGCCGGGCTGCACCGACGCAGTCCTCGACGCGTGCTTCGAGACCGGGCTGCCGTTCCTGCCCGGCGCGAGCACGGTGTCGGAGGCGATGCGGCTGGCCGAACGCGGGCTCACGGCGATGAAGTTCTTCCCGGCGGAGGCGTCCGGCGGGGTCGCGTTCCTGAAGTCGATCGCGGGCCCGTTGCCTTCGCTCAGGTTCTGCCCGACGGGCGGGATCACGGTGGCCTCGGCGCCTTCGTACCTGGCGCTGCCGAACGTCGGCTGCATCGGCGGCTCGTGGCTGACGTCCTCGCTCGACGTCGCGACGATCGAGAAGCTGGCCGCGGAAGCCGCGCAGCTGTAGCGGAGATCACCCCGCGTCATCGCCGCGCCCGAACGGCCGAATGCGCGTCCGCATTCCGGGAGCACCGTTCCAGCTTTCTGGAACGGTGCTCCGAGCGGGTGTGGCGGCGGTCATGAATGGCCCGGCCGTGCCACTGAATGGAGCATTCGCGGCGCCAGTGGGTGATTTACCGGCCTGTTATCGTTCCCCCTCGCTGTTTCGAGCGAGGAGATCCGGTGTCCCTGACCGATGTGGTCGCCCCCAGTCCTGCCCCCGAGAACGTCGCCGCACTCGTCGGCGAACGCCTTTCGCTGTCCGCCCTCCACCAGCTGGGCGGCACCCTCGGCGGCTATTCCTTCGTCAAGGTCGTGGTGGACCGCGAAAACGCGGTGATCCACTTCCTGAACGACGCGCGCCATTCCTTTCACGCGATCTATATCGGGGAAGAGATCCTCGGCGTCCCCGGGGAACGGGTGCGCGCCGAGATCGACACCTACAACCAGGACTTCTACCACGCGCCGGACCGCCGGTTCCTGCTCGGCATCCTGGCCCGGCACCCGCAGATGCTCTCGCTGGAGACGGTCGAGGTCGACACCATGCCGGCCGCGCTGATCCGCGAGTTCCACGCCTTCGTCGCGCGGTACGTCGACCCGGCGCTGCCGCTGGTGTTCAAGCCGGCCAACCAGCTGCAGGAGCGGATCGTCCGGGAGATCCCGCCGGGCGAGCTGCCCCGCGTGTTCGCGCACGAGCTGTTCTCGACGGCACCGTTCGTCGCGCTGAACCCCGGCACGGCCACGGGCCGGCTGCGCGCGTTCCGCGGCGAGGCCGAATACCGGGCCGCCACGCTGGACTGGTCGGACATCATCGTGATGGACCGCGTGCCCGACGACATCCCGCGGCTGTCGGGCATCGTCAACGCCCGGCACACGACACCGTTGTCGCACACCAACGTCCTCGCCACCGGGTGGCAGATCCCGAACGCCGTCCAGCTCGGCGCGCTGGCCGACATCGACCGCCGCGGGCTGGACGGCAAGTGGGTCGAGTACACAGTGGACGCTCAGGGGCTCTCGCTGCGGGAGATCGCCGAGCCGGCTTCGGCCGAGCCGCCGAAGTGGTACGCCCAGCGCGTCACGTTGGAGGAACCGGAGTCCGAACGCAGCTCGATCGTGAACCTGGCACGGCTGCGCGCGGCCGACCGGTACCGCTACGGCACCAAGGCGGCCAACCTCGGCGAGCTGCACCACGTGCTGGCGCACGGGTCGCAGCGGCTGCTCGGCTTCTACCAGGTGCCGCGGCCGCCGCGGGAGAACCTGCTGCCGTACCTGGCCCGGCTGCTGGACGTCCCTCTTGACGCTGATCTGGGCGCCGCGGCCCGCCGGCTGCTTGACGACCACGTCCGCGTGCCCCGCGGCATCGCGCTGCCGTTCTCGCTGCAGCGGCGGTTCCTGGAGTCGTCGCCGCGGATCCAGCAGGCGATCGGCAAGCTGAAGATGGCGCTGGAACTGGACGCGCGGGAGATCGAGCCGCTGTGCGTCGAGCTGCAGAGCCTGATCCGGTCGGCGCGGATGCCGGGCGCGCTGGCCGGGGAAATCGACTCCGCGCTGGTGTCGCAGCTGGCCGGCGTGCGGACGTTCGTGGTGCGCAGTTCGTCGAACGCCGAAGACCTGGCGGGCTTCTCGGCGGCCGGGATCTACGAGTCGCTCAACCACGTCACCACAGCTGAACGGATCTTCGCCAGTGTCAAGGAAGTCTGGGCTTCGCTGGTGTCGGTGCGCAGCGTCCGGCTGCGGCGGCAGGCCGGCATCTCCCTCGACGAGTGCTACATGGGCGTGGTGATCCAGGAGCAGGTCGCGGCGGACTTCGGCGGCGTGCTGGTGACGACGAACCCGATGAACCGCGCGGACTTCCGCACGGTGTACGTCAACGTGTCGCCTCGCGTGACCGACGTCGTCGACGGTTCGGCGCTGCCCATGCAGTACCTGTACTCGACGGTCGAGGGCGGCGGCCGCACGGTGTCGCTCGGCGACGCCACGTCGGACCTCGACTCGCGGGCGCACGACCAGCTGCAGCGGCTCGCCATCGCCGGCCGTCTGCTGCAGGGGCACTTCTCGCCCGACTACACGTTCGGCTCGCCGGTGGACGTCGAGTGGCTCGCCGACGGCGAGCACCTCCACCTCGTGCAGCTGCGTCCGTATTCTGTTTGATCTTCCGGGAGACACGACCATGCTGGGCCTTCGCCTGCCCGCGAACCCCACCGTCCGCCGCACCGTGCGGCTGACCTACGGGTTCCAGTTCTTCTTCGGCCTGCTGCTGTGGGTGCCGATCTTCTACCAGTACCAGAAGCTCGCCGGCCTGTCCGACGGCGAGATCTTCGGCATCCAGAGCATCTACTACATCGTGTTCTGCCTGCTGGAGATCCCGACCGGGATGATCGCCGACCGGTTCGACTACCGCACTTCGCTGGCGGCCGGCGCCGGCGTGCTGGTGGCGGCGAACCTGGTGCCGGTGCTCCTCGGCTCGTACACCGGGTTCCTGGTGCATTTCATCCTGATCGCCTTGGCACGCTCACTGGTGTCCGGCGCGCAGAGCGCGTACCTGTACGAGTACCTGCACGCCTCCGGCTCAGGGGAACACTATCTGCGAGTGGAAGGCGTCGGCCGCGCGTACAGCCTGATCGGCAAGATCGTGTACTGGCCGGTGATCGGCCTGCTGATGGCGTGGAACCTGCCGTCCCCGTACTGGCTGACGGCGATCAACGCGGCGGTGGCGCTGGCGTTCGCGTTGAAGCTCCCCGCGATCCCCGGCGGCCGCCGGGTGGCCGGTAAAACGGCCTCACTGGTCGCGGGCGTCGGTGGCGCGCTGTCGGCGCTGCGCTCGTCCCGGTGGCTGATGCTGCTGATGGTGCAGGGCATCGCGATGTTCACGCTGGTCAGGATCTGTCAGGTGAACCTGTTCCAGCCGATCCTGGAGTCGAAGTCGCTGTCGGTGAACTGGTACGGCGCGGTGCTGGCCGCGATGACGGTCTTCGAGGCCCTGGGCGCGGCCCGCCCACACCGGCTCCGCCGGGCGATCGGCCCGGTGGGGACGGTGTTCACGCTGACGATCGTGATGGCGCTCTGCCTCGGCGTGATCGTGTTCGTGGGCTCCTTCCCGACAGTGCTGGTGTTGTGCGTCTTCGCGGTGGCCACGGGAATCTCGTTCCCGGTGCAGAAGCAGCTGCTGAACGACTCGATCCCGGACTCCCGCTACCGCGCGACGCTGCTGTCGATGGAGTCCATCGTGGACCGCGCGGTGTGCGCCCTGGTGGCGGTGGCCTTGGGCGCGTACCTGGCGGCCGGGCAGCTGAACGAGTTCCTGGTGCTGTCGGCGGTGGTCACGTGCGTGGTGATGGGGTTGCTGGCGGTGTTGTTGCTGACGGTCCGCAAGCACCGCTCGGACCGCCGGCGGTCGGTGGCCCGGGAGGCGGTGTCCGCGAACTCCGCCTGACGAACGCGGCCGGCACACAGCGCTTTTCGCGGCCTTCGCCGCGGTGACCCGGGCCAGGTTTGTCGCTCGGGGTCAGTCGATGTAGGCGTCGTCGAGGAGGGCGGACTCCGCGCCGTACTCGCGGAGTTCCTCCTTGATCACCGTGTACGCCAGCCCCTGGGGGTAGCCCTTGCGGGCCAGGAAGCCGAGCAGGCGACGCAGCGCCGTCTGCTCGTCGACGTTGCCCAGCGACCCGAGGCGCTTGCGGACCAGTTCCCTGGCCATCTGCTCCTCGGACTCGCGATCGACCTCACCGGCCGCCTGCGCCGCGACTTCGTCGTCGACGCCCTTGCGCCGCAGTTCGGCCAGGAGCGCGGTGCGGGACAGCCCCTGGGTCTCGTGCCGGGACTTCACCCACAGCTCGGCGAACTCCGCGTCGTTCACCAGCCCTGCCCGGTCGAGCTTGCCGAGCAGGGTTTCGCTGGTCTCCTCGTCGAATCCTTTGCGGTGCAGGGCCTGCCGGAGCTCCTCCTGAGTTCGCGCACGCACGGCCAGGAGGTCGTAACAGATCTCCTTGGCCTTCTTGTACCGCTCCTCGGGAGGCAGCTCGGCCGGCGGAATCTTCGGCGCCCTCGCCACCTGAACTACTCCTCGTTCTTCACGAACCCAAGCCGCGCGTCACCACACAACGCGACCACACCGGGGGTCCAGGGGGCTTGCCCCCTGGCGGGGGTCCGGGGGTTCGACCCCCGGGAGACACGGCGAAGGGATCAGGGCGAGCGCACTCCGCGAGCACACCTCACCCAATCCCGCAGCACACCTCACCCAATCCCTACGCCCCTCAGAAGTCGACCGGCGCCGGCACGGCTTCGACGGCTTCGGCGTCGACCTGCGCGCCGATGCCGAGCTTCTCCTTGATCCGCTTCTCGATCTCGTTGGCGATGTCCGGGTTTTCGCGCAGGAACTTCCGCGCGTTCTCCTTGCCCTGGCCGAGCTGGTCGCCCTCGTAGGTGTACCAGGCACCGGACTTGCGCACGATCGCCTGGTCGACACCCATGTCGATGAGCGAACCCTCACGGGAGATGCCGTGGCCGTACAGGATGTCGAACTCGGCCTGCTTGAAGGGCGGGGCCATCTTGTTCTTCACGACCTTGACGCGGGTGCGGTTGCCGACCGGCTCGCCGCCGTCCTTGAGCGTCTCGATGCGGCGCACGTCGAGGCGGATCGAGGCGTAGAACTTCAGCGCCTTGCCACCGGTCGTGGTCTCCGGGGAGCCGAACATGACGCCGATCTTCTCGCGCAGCTGGTTGATGAAGATCGCGGTGGTGCCGGAGTTGTTCATGGCACCGGTGATCTTGCGCAGCGCCTGGCTCATCAGGCGGGCCTGGAGGCCGACGTGCGAGTCGCCCATCTCGCCCTCGATCTCGGCGCGCGGCACGAGCGCGGCCACGGAGTCGATGACCAGGATGTCGAGCGCGCCGGAGCGGATCAGCATGTCCGCGATCTCCAGCGCCTGCTCACCGGTGTCCGGCTGGGACACGAGCAGCGCGTCGGTGTCCACGCCGAGCTTCTTGGCGTAGTCGGGGTCCAGCGCGTGCTCCGCGTCGATGAACGCCGCGATGCCGCCGTTGCGCTGCGCGTTCGCCACCGCGTGCAGGGCGACCGTGGTCTTACCGGAGGACTCCGGGCCGTAGACCTCGATGACCCGGCCGCGGGGCAGGCCACCGATGCCGAGCGCGACGTCGAGGGCGATCGCCCCGGTGGGGATCACGGCGATGGGCGCGCGGCCCTCTTCGCCGAGGCGCATGACCGAGCCCTTGCCGTACTGCTTGTCGATCTGCGCGAGCGCGAGCTCGAGCGCCTTGTCCTTGTCGGGTGCTGCAGGCATGGAAGTCCACCTCGCTGGTCCGAGCCCCGTCGAGGGCTCTCTGTGTCTGTTCTTCAGCTGTCCGGTCCGACGCTAGCGGCGGGGTCCGACAATTCCAGGCGCGGCGCCCAATCTGTGGATCGCTGGACCCGATGTGGACAACACCTTAGACGAACACCTGTTCGAGGTCGGCAGCGACACACCCTTGCGCTATGATTTTCGCCCGCCCGGGTCAGGATCGCGCACATCCGCCCAGGTCAGCGCCGTTCGGGCGGGACGTCGAAGGCGTCGCAGACCTCGCGCCAGACCTCTTTGGCCGGAATTCCCGCGGTCAGCGCCTGGTCGACCGTGCGGCCGCCGAGCGCGCTGAGCACGTGGTCCCTGGCCAGCACCTGGGCTCGCCCGGGGCCGAACTCCTCGGCCATCAGCCGCCGAAAAACCGTGATCCGCATCGAACCCACTCTATCCGGACGGCGCGAACGGTCCGTTCGCTACCCGCGGGGCCGCCGAAGCTTGGCTCGACGCAGGCCGGAACCTCCCTGACGGCCCCTACCTACCCACCAGGCTGGACGCTCGCCTCGAAGTAGTTGGCCAACGTGTCCGGCGTCGTCGCCTCGGCCTGGTCGCTCGAGTTCAGCTGGTAGATGAACCCGGCGAGCGGCCGGTCCGACACCGTGAACACGAGCACCGCCGCCGTCCTGCCCGCGGCCGACGAGTAGTGGCCCTTGAGCCCGTTGCCGCCCCAGTCGGCCTCGGTGCGGTCGCCGCCCGCCGAGGTGAGCAGGCCGTCCGTGTACTGCTTGAGCGTGTCGGCGCTCGTGCCTTGGACGTAGGTGACCTGCGTGCCCGCCCGGCCCGGCGCGGAGCAGGTCGAGGCCACCCCGAGGTTCTCCGCCGGCGCCGCCGGGCCGTTGCCCATGCCCGGTTTGCAGTCGCCGGTGTCGGCGATCTTCCCGGCGAGCTGGCGCAGGCAGCCGGTGAGGCCCTTGTCGTCCGCCTGGCCCGGTGTCTTGCACTGGTCGGCGGTGTAGGTGGTCGTCGAGGACGACGACGTCAGGAAGAAGGTCAGCCCGGCCGCGAGCACCACGACGACCGCGACCGCGATGCCGATGAGCAGCTTCTTCTTCCCCTGGGGCGCCGCCTTCTCCGCGGCGGCGGCGGGCGAGTACGCGGGAAAGTTCGACGGCACCGGCTGCGGGCCGCTGGGCGGGAAGTTCGCCGGCGCGTAGGCCGGGTACTGCGGCGGGAGCGCGTACTGCGGGCGGTGCGGCGCACCGGCGGCCACCGCCCCTTCGACGTTCTGCGTGCGCATCCCCAGGCCGTCGCGGGCGACGTGCTGCGCCCCGAGCGCGACGGCGGTCTCCGGCTGATCGAGGCTGCCCGGCACGACGCCGAGCTTCTCCGCGATCATCGTGCCGACCAGCGGCAGCCGGCTCGACCCGCCGACGAGGTAGATGCCCGCGAGCCGGTCCGGGGTCAGCCCGGACGAGCGCAGCGTCCGCGAGAGCAGTTCGACGCTGCGCAGCATCGCCGGCCGGACCAGACCTTCCAGCTCGCCGCGCGTGACGAGGACGTCCTTGAACGGCTCGGGCATCGGCACCTCGGTCTGCGGGTGCCGCGACAGCGCCTCCTTGGCCGCCTTGACGTCCTCCTGCAGCGCGCGCCGGGTGCGCCGGTCGCCGGTGGACTCGGGGCGCAGCAGCCGCTGCCAGCGCTGCGGGTCGGAGTGCGAGACCTCGCGCCCGACGTGCACCATCAGCGCCTGGTCGACGTCGAGGCCGCCGAGGTCGGGCAGGCCGTCCTCGGCGAGCACGGTGAACCCGTTCTGCGTGGCGCCGACGACGGCGACGTCGAAGGTGCCCGCCCCGAGGTCGTAGACCGCGAGCGCCTGGCCGGGGGCCAGCGACTTGCCGGGGAACGACGCGAAGTGCGCCGCCGCGGCGACGGGTTCGGGCACCAGCAGGATGTTCTGGCCCATCCCGGCGAGCCGGGCGGCGGACATCAGGACGTTGCGGCGGGTCTGGCCCCACTGCGCGGGGTGGGTCAGCCGGACCTCGTCGGGCTGCTCGCCGCCGAGCTGGCGGGAGGTTTCTTCGAGCACGCGGCGCAGGATGGCGGCCAGCGCGTCGGTCACCGGGACGACGTCGGTACCGAGCAGCAGGGTCTGTTCGTCGATGCGGCGCTTGGGGTTCGGCTCGAAGCGCGTCGGGTCGAGGCGGGCGCGGCGCTCGGCGTCACGGCCGACCATGATCGTGCCCTCTTCGGTCGCGAACACCGCCGACGGCATGTTGGCCGAGCCGTCCACCTCGACGACCCGGGGCGGCATGCCGTGCGCCGAAAGGACGGCGACGGTGTTGGACGTCCCGAGGTCCACCGACAGGATCCGCACTGCACTCCCCTTCACGAAAACCCGCCTTGACGGCGTTCGCCGTGATGCTGCCATGCGCGCGGTCACCGTGCGTGCGGACCCGCGAAAGTCGCCGCTCCTTGACTTCGGCGGTGATCACGGTGCACGATAGTTGCGCAGTTCGGTCATCCGAGTTGCGCAGATCGCGCAAGAAAGCGTTGACGCACTGCTGATCAACCTGGGTACCCGCCACGCTTCGCCACCACACGCCGCACAGGCGGCGCGGGCAAGCCCCCGACCCGAGGCACAGTCGGCTGCCTGGAAGACCTGAACCACGTGCCGGCCACCGGAAGGAAGAATCCGTGAGCGACCTCCCCATCCTCGCCGTCACCCTCGGCGACCCCGTCGGCATCGGCCCCGAGATCACCCTCAAGACGCTCGCCGAGCCCGAGTCCCTGCAGCTGGCGCGCGGGGTCGCGGTCGGCGACGCGATCGTGCTGGAACGCCTGGTCCGGCACCTCGGCCTGAACCTGGAGATCAACCCGATCGCCACGGTCGCCGACGCGCGCTTCACCACGGGCGTGATCGACATCCTCAACCTCGGCGTCGTCCGCGAAGACCTGCCGTGGGGCGAGGTCAACGCGACCGCGGGCGCCGCCGCCGTGGGCGCGATCGAAGTGGCCACCCGGCTCGCGCTGGCCGGCGAGGTCGACGCGGTCGTCACCGCGCCGATCAACAAGGAGGCGATCTGGGCGGCGGGCTCGCGGCACCTCGGGCACACCGAGATGCTCGGCGAGCTGACCGGCTCGACCCGGTTCAACACGATGTTCTGGGTCTCGGGCCTGAAGATCTTCTTCGCCACCCGGCACCTCTCGCTGCGCCAAGCGATCGACCAGATCACCCGGGAGAACATCGAGCACGCGATCCGCGAGGCGTACACCGCGCTGGAGGTGTTCGGCACGGAGAAACCGAGACTCGCCGTGGCGGCGTTGAACCCGCACGGCGGCGAGAACGGCAAGTTCGGCGACGAGGAGATCATCGCGATCGCGCCCGCGGTGGCCGCCGCGCGGGTCGCCGGGCTGGACGTGGTCGGCCCGATCCCCGCGGATTCGGTGTTCCACCAAGGGATCCAGGGCCGGTTCGACGGCGTGCTCTCGCTCTACCACGATCAAGGGCACATCGCGTCGAAGACGTACGACTTCGACGGCACGGTCTCGGTGACGGTCGGGCTGCCGATCCTGCGCACGTCGGTCGACCACGGCACGGCGTTCGACATCGCCGGCACCGGCCGGGCCTCGCACGGCACGATGGTCGCGGCGTTCAAGGCGGCGGCGACGCTGGCGCCGTACGCGCGGAAACTGCCCGCCATCTACCCACCGAGCCGATGACGGCGGTGCCGGCGGGGGTGCCCCGCAAGCGGTGGGCGTACGTCATCCCGGTCGCGGTGGTCATGTACATGCTGGCCTACCTCGACCGCACGAACGTCGCGGTGATCCTGCCCTACATCGGCGACGACTTCCCGTTGTCGGCCAGCGCGAAGGGGCTGGCGAGCGGCATCTTCTTCCTCGGCTACCTGATCCTGCAGATCCCGGCGGCCGTGCTGGCGGTGAAGTGGAGTGCCCGCAAGACGGTGCTGGTGCTGATGATCGCGTGGGCGATCGCAGCCGTCCTGTGCGGACTTGTGCAGAACGAGACCCAGCTGCACCTCGCGCGGCTGCTGCTCGGCCTGTTCGAAGGCGGCGTCTGGCCGGCCGTGCTGATCCTGCTGGCGTCGTGGTTCCCGCAGGCGGAACGCGCCCGGGCGAACGCGCTGTGGATGACCTGCCTGCCGATCTCGGCGATCATCATGTCGCCGCTGTCCGGGCTGATGCTCGACCACATGTCCTGGCGCTGGGTGTTCGTGCTCCAGGGCCTGCCGCCGCTGCTGTGGGCGGTCGTCTGGTGGTTCGCGGTGGCGGACCGGCCGGCGCAGGCCCGCTGGATCTCCGCGGAAGAACGCGAGTACCTCGAAAGCACCCTGAAAGCCGAAGAAGACGCGAAGCCGGCGTTCGCGAAGCAGGGTTACCGGCAGGCGCTGGCGAACCGGCAGGTCCTGCTGCTGGTCGGCGTCTACTTCTTCTGGACGACGGGCTTCTACGGCTTCTCGTTGTGGCTGCCGTCGGTGGTGAAGACGATGACGGGCGGCTCGGCGACGTCCGTGGGCCTCCTGTCGGCCATCCCGTACGTCCTCGCGCTGGCGGGGATGGTCACGTGCGCGCACTGGTCCGACCGGACCGGCAACCGGCGGCTCGCGATCACCGTCCCCCTGGTCGCCGCGATCGCCGGGCTGCTGCTCGGCAACCTCGTGCACTGGCCGGCGGCGGTGCAGCTGGCGCTGCTTTGCGTCGTCGCGACCGGCGTCTACATGCCGTACGGGCCGTTCTGGGCCATCCCCAGCCGGATCCTCGGCATCGAGGTCGTGGCCGTGGCGATGGGCCTGATCAACGCGCTGGGCAACCTCGGCGGGTTCGCCGGGCCCTACCTGGTCGGCTGGCTCACCGACGTCACCGGCAGCGCGACCACCGGCTTCGTCGTCCTGGCCGCGTTCCTCGCCGTGGCCGCCGGGCTGGCGTTCTTCGGGCTGAAACCGTCCGTCGTGGAAGACTCGGCGCATGTCCCAGCCGCGACCAGGCACCCGTGACCGGCGCGCGATGCTCCTGGAAGCCGTCCGCGACGGCTCGGGCAGCATCGCGGAACTGGCCGAGGAGTTCGGTGTCTCGGAGTCGACGATCCGCCGCGACCTCGCCTCGCTCGCCGGAGCCGGGCACGTGGTCCGCACCTACGGCGGCGCGCTCGACACCGAACGCGGCCCGCTCGAGAAGGACCGCGAGCACGCGGCGGCGAAGGACGCCATCGCCCGGGAAGCCGCCGCGCTGGTGCGCGACGGCGAGGTCGTGCTGCTCGACGCCGGCACGACCACGGGCAGGCTCGCCCGCCACCTCGCCCACCGCGAGGGGCTGACCGTCGTCACGAACGGCGTCAACGCCATCCGTGAGCTGGCGGGCTTCGCCGGGATCGACCTGATCGTCCTCGGCGGCCGGCTGCGGCACCCCGACGAAGCGATCCTCGGCGAGAGCGTGCTGGCCCAGCTGCGACACATCTCACCCGATCGGGTGTTCCTGGGCGCGGACGGCCTGGTGGCCGATCGGGGCCTGTGCTGCCCCTCACTCGAGCAGTCGGTCGTCAAGCACGCGATGCTGCACGCCGGCGGCGAAGCGTACGTGCTGGCCGACCACTCCAAGCTGGGCCAGGCGCCCTTTTCGTATTGGGCACCGCTCGACCGCGAGTACCGGTTGATCACCGACGAACCGAAGGTCGACGTCACCTATCCGCAGTTCGCCCAGAGCGTGATCCTGGCGAGCGATCCCGAAACTGTCGGTGGTGCCGCGCATCATGGACGACGTGGCAACTGACGTGCTCGACCTCTTCTCCCCCGCGACCCGCGACTGGTTCGCGGGGGCCTTCGCCGCGCCGACCGCGGCGCAGGAAGGAGCCTGGCGGGCGGCGCACGCGGGCGAGCACGCCCTCGTCGTCGCGCCGACCGGCTCCGGCAAGACGCTGTCGGCGTTCCTCTGGGCGCTGGACCGGCTGTCGGTGGAGCCACCGCCCGCGGAGGCCACGAAACGCTGCCGGATCCTCTACGTCTCCCCGCTGAAGGCGCTCGCCGTCGACGTCCAGCGGAACCTGCGCGCCCCGCTCGCCGGCATCTCGCAGGCCTCGCGGCGGCTCGGGCTCCCGGTACCGGAGATCGAAGTCGGCATGCGCACCGGCGACACCACCGCGGCCGAGCGCCGCTCGTTCGGCAAGACCCCGCCGGACGTCCTGGTGACCACGCCGGAATCGCTGTTCCTGATCCTCACGTCGTCGGCGCGGGAGTCGCTGCGCGGCGTCGAGACCGTGATCGTCGACGAGGTCCACGCGGTCGCCGGCGGCAAGCGCGGCGCGCACCTCGCACTTTCGCTGGAACGGCTGGATTCGCTGCTGCCGAAGCCGGCGCAGCGGATCGGCCTCTCGGCGACGGTCCGCCCGGTCGACGAGGTGAGCGCGTTCCTGGCCGGCGGCCGCCCGGTGCGGGTGGTCCAGCCGAAGCTGGCGAAGACCATCGAGGTGCGGGTCGAGGTCCCGGTCGAGGACATGAGCAACCTCGACGCCCCGCGCGGCCCGGCGCCGAGCCCGTTCGACGAACTGGAGTCGATGACCGAGGCTTTCCCACCGGGTGAGGTCGCGCCCGGCGGGCTGGGCACACTGGAGGAGATCTCCGGCAACCCCGTGCAGCGGCCGTCGATCTGGCCGGCGGTGGAGGAGCGGGTGCTGAGCCTGATCCGGTCCCACCGCTCGACCATCGTGTTCGCCAACTCCCGCCGGCTCACCGAGCGGATGACAGCGCGGCTGAACGAGCTGGCCGCCGAGCAGACCGAGCTCACCCCCGAAGACGCGTTCCCGGCCGAAGCCATCGGGCAGTCCGGGGTGAGCACCGGCGCGCCGCCGGTGATCGCCCGGGCGCACCACGGGTCGATGTCGCGGGAGCAGCGCACGCACGTCGAGGAGGACCTCAAGTCCGGGCGGCTGCCGTGCGTGGTGGCGACGTCGTCGCTGGAGCTGGGCATCGACATGGGCGCGGTCGACCTGGTGATCCAGATCGAAGCGCCGCCGACGGTGGCGTCCGGGCTGCAGCGCGTCGGCCGGGCCGGGCACCAGGTCGGCGCGGTGTCGTCCGGGGTGATGTTCCCCAAGTTCCGCGGTGACCTCGTCTCCTGCGCGGTGGTCGCCGAACGGATGGCGAGCGGCGCGATCGAGGCGGTCCGCTACCCGCGCAACCCCCTGGACGTCCTGGCGCAGCACGTCGTCGCGATGGTGGCGCTCGAGCCGTGGACGGTGCCGGACCTGGCGTCGCTGGTGCGGCGGGCCGCACCGTTCGCGTCGCTGCCGGACGACGCGCTGCACGCGGTGCTCGACATGCTCGCCGGCCGGTACCCGAGCGAGGAGTTCGGCGAGCTGCGGGCCCGGATCACCTGGGACCGCATCGCCGGCGAGCTGCGCGGGCGCCCCGGCTCGCAACGGCTGGCCGTCACCTCCGGCGGCACCATCCCCGACCGCGGCCTGTTCACCGTGATGACCCCGGGCGGGGACGACAAGCCCGGTTCGCGCGTCGGCGAGTTCGACGAGGAGATGGTCTACGAGTCGCGCGTCGGCGACACCATCCTGCTCGGCACGTCGTCGTGGCGGATCACCGACATCACGCACGACCGGGTCATCGTGGTGCCGGCTCCCGGCGAACCGGCGCGGATGCCGTTCTGGAAGGGCGACGCGCCGGGCCGTCCGCTGGAACTCGGCCGGGCGCTGGGGAAGTTCGTCCGCGAACTGTCCACAGCGGACGATCAGAAGGCCCGCGAACGGGCCGCGGCGGCGGGGCTCGACGAGCGGGCGTGCGACAACCTCCTCGCGTACCTGAGCGAGCAGAAGGCGGCCACCCGGCACGTGCCGAACGACCGGACGATCCTGCTGGAGCGCTACCGCGACGAGCTGGGCGACTGGCGGATCATCGTGCATTCGCCGTTCGGCGCGCAGGTGAACGCGCCGTGGGCGCTGGCCATCGCGGCCCGGTTGCGGGAGAACCGCGGGGTGGACGCGCAGGTCGCGCACTCCGACGACGGCATCGTGCTGCGGCTGCCGGACGCGCTCGACGCCGAGGGCGGCGACGTCACGATCGGCGCGGACGACATCCTGCTCGACCCCGAGGAGGTCGAGCAGCTGATCGTCGCGGAGGTCGGCGGTTCGGCCGTGTTCGCGGCGCGGTTCCGCGAGTGCGCGGCGCGCTCGCTGCTGCTGCCGCGCCGGGACCCGCGGCGGCGCACTCCCCTGTGGCAGCAACGGCAACGCGCGTCGCAGCTGCTGTCGGTCGCGTCGAAGTACGAGCGGTTCCCGGTCGTCCTCGAAGCGATGCGGGAGGTCCTGCAGGACGTCTACGACGTGAGCGGGCTGCGCGAGCTGATGGCCGACGTCCGGGCCCGCAAGGTCCGGCTGGTGGAGGTCGAGACGCCGGCGGCGTCGCCGTTCGCGCGCAGCCTGCTGTTCGGCTACGTCGGGATGTTCCTGTACGAGACCGACGCGCCGCTGGCCGAGCGGCGCGCGGCGGCGCTGTCGCTGGATTCGGCGCTGCTGGCCGAGCTCCTGGGCACCGAGGCGATCCGCGAACTGCTCGACCCGGAAGCCGTGCGTGAGGTGGAGCGGTCGCTGCAGCGGCTCGACCCCGACCGGCACGCGCGCTCGGCGGAGGACGCCGCCGACCTGTTGCGCTTCCTCGGCGACCTGACCGTCGAAGAGGCCGCCGAACGCGGGATCCAGGCGGAGTGGCTCACCGAACTGGAGGCGGCGCGGCGGGCGATCCGGGTGCGGATCGGCGGCACGGAACGGTTCCTGGCGATCGAGGACTCCGGCCGGGTCCGTGACGCGCTGGGCACCGCACTGCCGGTGGGGGTGCCCGAGGCGTTCACCGAACCGGTCGCGGACCCGCTCGGCGACCTGCTCTCGCGCTACGCCCGCAGCCGCGGGCCGTTCGCCGCGGCGACGGTGGCGGCGCGGTTCGGACTGGGCATGGCGGTCGTCACCGGCGTCCTCGACCGGATGACCGGGGAAGGCCGCCTGGTGCGCGGCGAGCTGAGTCCCGTCGGGCATCCGGACACCCACGGTGGGGGGGTCGAGTACTGCGACTCCGCGGTGCTGCGGCGGCTGCGTCGGGCGTCGCTGGCGAAGCTGCGGGCCGAGGTGGAGCCGGTCGAGCCGGCGGCGCTGGGCCGGTTCCTGCCGGCGTGGCACGGGTTCGGCGGCCGCGTCCGGGCCGCGCCGACGGCCGACGACGTGCTGTCGGTGGTCGAGCAGCTCGCCGGGGCGCCGTTGCCGGCGAGCGCGGTGGAGTCGCTGATCCTGCCCGGCCGGCTGCCGGGCTACTCCCCCGCGTTGCTGGACGAACTGACGACCGCGGGCGAGGTCACGTGGGCGGGCTGCGGCGCGCTGTCGGGCGGGGACGGCTGGATCGCGCTCGCCCCCACCGACGTCGCCGACCTGCTGCTGCCGGAAGTCGTCGAGGACATCCCGACCGGCCCGCTGCACGACGCACTCCTGTCCACTTTGGAGGGTGGCGCGCTGTTCTTCCGCCAGCTGGTGGACCGCGCGACCGTGCTGGTGGAGAAGGCGCCGGGGGACGCCGAAGTCGTGGCCGCGCTGTGGGACCTGGTGTGGGCCGGGCTGGTCACCGGCGACACGCTGGGACCGCTGCGGGCCCAGGTGGCCGGGCACGGCGCGCACAAGCCGCGGCGGCAGGCGCCCCGCGGCCGGTACGCGCGGTTGCGGGCGGGGCGGCCGCAGATGCCGTCGCGGTCGGGACCACCGACGGTCGCCGGCCGCTGGGCGCTGACACCGTCCCGCGAAACCGACGCGACCCGGCGCGCCCACGCGCGGACGGAGGCGTTCCTGGAGCGCCACGGCGTCCTGACCCGCGGCGCGCTCGACACCGAACGCGTCACCGGCGGCTTCTCGGGGATCTACAAGGTGCTGCGCGGCATGGAGGACACCGGCCAGGTGATCCGCGGCTACGTCGTGGAGGGGCTGGGCGCGGCCCAGTTCGCGGCGAAGGGAGCGGTGGACCGGCTGCGCGCGCTGTCGGGTCCGGGCCGTCCGGCGCCCGGCCGCGCGGTGGTGCTGGCGGCGGCGGACCCGGCCCAGCCGTACGGCGCGGCGCTCCCCTGGCCGGCCGCGACGGGCGACACCAAGCACCGTCCGGCCCGCAAGGCCGGGGCGCTGGCGGTGCTGGTGGACGGAGTTCCGGCGCTGTACGTCGAGCGAGGAGGAAGGTCACTGCTGAGCTTCACCGAGGAACGGCAACCCCTGGCGGACGCCGCGCAGGCGCTGTCGGCCGCGGTCCGGGAGGGCTGGCTGGGCCAGCTGGCGGTCCAGCGCGCGGACGGCGAGCAGGCGCTGACGTCCGAGCTGGCGGAGGTGCTGCGGGAGGCCGGTTTCCGGGCCACGCCCTCGGGTCTGCGCCTCCGGGCCTAAGCTGCCAGTCCGACACGCACGAAGGATGTTCTGCTCATGGCCATGCGCGAGCTGCGCTATTTCGGGGACCCGATCCTCAAGTCCGTCTGCGACCCGGTCACCGTGTTCGACGAGAAGCTCGAGGCGCTCGTGCGGGACCTGGTCGACTCGGTGAAGCCGGCCGGGCGCGCCGGGCTGGCCGCGCCGCAGATCGGGGTCGGGCTGCGCATCTTCAGCTACGACGTCGCCGGGCTCGCCGGGTACGTCGTCAACCCGGAGATCGTGGAGCTGTCCGAGGAGACGCACGAGATCGACGAGGGCTGCCTGTCGGTGCCGGAGCTGTGGTTCCCGACGAAGCGGGCCAAGCACGCGAAGGTGCGAGGCGTCGACATCCACAACGAGCCGATCGAGGTCGAAGGCGAGGACGTGCTGGCCCAGTGCCTCCAGCACGAAACCGACCACCTCGACGGCGTGCTCTACCTCGACCGCCTCACGGCCGAGCGCAAGAAGACGGCCCTGCGCGAAGCACGCGACAAGGACTGGTTCTGGAAGCGCTGACCAGGCCTCAAGCCGGCAGGAACATCCGCAGCTGGGTGCCCTCCTCGAGGGAGCGTTCCGTGCGCAGCCCCGCCCGGGCCGCCGTACGGGGCAACACGTCGTCGCCCGAAAGGCAGTCCGCCCTCAGCTCCGTGATGCCCTGAGTTTCCGCCAGCGCCGCCACCCTGGACAGCAGGGCCGTGCCGATGCCCTGGCGCTGCCAGTCGTCCTCCACCAGCAGGGAGATCTCGGCGCCGCCCGTCGCGGACGGGATCAGCTGGGCCAGGCCGATCACCTCGCGGCCGAAGACCGCGAGCACGCTCGTGCCGCGCGGTGGCACCAGCAGCCGGTGCAGCCAGCGGCGCGGAACCGTCCGGACTCCCGTGTGGTAGCGCCGGAAGAGCGTCGCCGTCGAGCAGCGGCGGTGCAGGTCGGCTACCGCTTCGGCGTCGGCGGGAACGCCCTTGCGCAGGACGATCGCCGCGCCGTCCGGGCGGTTCAGCACCACCGGGCCCGCGGCGTTCCGGGCCGCCGCGGTCAGCAACGTGACCAGCGCTTCGGCGCGGGTGAGCTCCAGCTGCACGAATGGCGCCCACTGGCGCCGCGCCACCAGCGCGTCTCCATCGCCCAGCGCGAACACCGCCCGGTGCCCGCTCTCGGTGCGGGCCGGGTTCGCCTCGGCCGTGGGGACGCGGGTGACCACGTCCGCGGCCAGCACGTCCTTCAGCACGTCGGCGAGGCGGGCCGGGTCGTCGACCGCGCGGCGGGCCGCGAGCAGCGTCGACGACGCCGGGTCGACCAGCTCGTGGACGTCGGCGTCGATGATCGCCGTGCACTCGCAGCCCTCGGCGCGGATGGCGTCGGCCAGGTGCCGCCGGGGCAGGCCGGTCGCCGGGCGCAGGACGATCTCGTCGAGCACGCCGCCGGGCACGGGCAGCACGGCCAGGCCGAGGATGTTGCACTCGAGGTCGGCGAGCCGGATCGCGATGCGGGCGAGGGTGCCGGGGTGGTCGTGCATCCGGATCCGGACCCGCCACGCGGACGGCGTGTCCGCCACCTCGACGGCGGCCGCCGGGCCGGCCTGGGGCAACGCTCTGGAGGTCTCCATGTCCTCCACGGTCCCGCGCGGTTGTTGCCGGGCCAGGACGCCGGTGTTTCGCTCAGGTCAGCGTTGGCCGGGGCCCGGCAACCCGGCCGAAACACTCGTCAGCCAGGACCGCAGCTCGGTCGCCAGGGCGACCGGGGCGTCCAGCTGGATGAGGTGACCGGCGCCGGCGACCGGGGTGAACGTCGCGCCGCGGATGCCCGCGGCCAGCCGCTCGCCGATCGGGACCGGGATCCACGTGTCCTCGGCGCCCCAGAGCACGCGCACCGGGAGTTCCACCCGGCCCAGCTCCGCTTCGTTCTCGGCCAGGTAGCGCTCGTCGTACGCGGCGATCTGGCGGTAGAACGCCGGCTGGCCTTCCTCGCCGAGCCACGGCGCGGCGAGCTCCGCGAGGTCGGCCTCCCGCAGTTCGCGGAAGCTCGCGTTGCCGATGTAGGCCCGGACCAGCGCCTCGTGGATGTACGGCGGCACCCGGGCGAGCACGTCCGGGTGCTCCTTGACGAGCTGGAAGAACGGCGAGCCCGACGGCGGGATGACCACGGCGTCGGCCATCAGCAGCGACGCGTACGGCACGCCGTGGACCAGGTGGGCGCGCAGCGACACGGCACCGCCGTAGTCGTGGGCGACGATGTGCGGCCGCTCGAGACCCCAGTGCGCGAGCAGCGCCTGGAACGCCTCGGCCTGGACGCCGAAGCCGACCGGGTGGTCCGCGGCCTTCGAGGACCGGCCGTAGCCCGGCATGTCCCAGAGGTACACGGTGAAGTCTTCGCTCAGCGCTTTGGCGAAAGGCCGCCACAACGCCGACGACCACGGTGTGCCGTGGCAGAACACCACCGCGGGGCCGGATCCGGCCCGGTCCCAGGCGATCCGGCGCCCCTGCCACTCGAAGGTCTCCATGCTCCCAAGCTAGGTCAGCGCGGGGTCAGTACGCAGAACTCGTTTCCCTCCGGATCCATCAGCACGCGCCACGGCAGCGCCGGGCCGCCGAGGTCGGCGGGCGCCGCACCCGCCGCCACGACCTCCGACACCGCCTCCGCGTGCGCGGTACCCGACCGCGGCGAGACATCGAGGTGCACCCGGTTCTTGACCCGCTTCACGTCGTCGTTGCGGAGGAACTCGAGCCACGGCCCGCGGCCCGAAGGCGCGCGCAGCCCCACCAGGACGTCGCCCTCGCGGGCGCTGACCGGCAGACCCGTGATCCGCGCCCAGAAGTCCGCCAGGCGCTCCGGATCGTGGGCGTCGACCACGATCGAGGCCACCGCGCCCGACCCCGCGTACCGGCCACGGGGTTCGAGGACGCAGAACTCGTTGCCCTCCGGGTCGGCCAGCACGACCCACGGCACCGCGCCCTGCCCGAGATCGACCCGGCGGCCGCCGAGCGCCAAGGCGCGCGACACCAGCTCCGCCTGGTGCGGGAGCGACGTGCTCGCCAGGTCCAGGTGGATCCGGTTCTTCACCTCCTTGGGCTCGGGCACGGGTACGAAAACGAGGTCGAGCTCCCAGCCGTCGGTGTCCGGGGCGCGCACGTCGACCTCGTCCGGCTCGTCGACCGCGACGCGCCAGCCGAGCAGCGCGGCCCAGAAGTCCGCCAAGACCCTCGGCCGCGCCGCGTCGATCACCAGGTTCACCAGGCGCGTGTTCATGCGCCGCAGGCTAACCGCCACCTCCGACAGTTCCGGTTCGGCTTCCCCACCGGCCGGATCATCGGGTCGCGAGCCGCAGCAGCGCCCAGAGCTGGGCCGCCTGGTCGTGCACGCCCCGGACGGTCACCGAGGTCAGGGACGACCGGCCCCACAACCACAGGTAGAGCCGCCCGGGTTCGGCGGCCGTGACGACGTCGTCCGCGGCCTCGGCCTCCTCGGCCGAACAGCGCCAGGCCTCGGTGGCCTCGGGTCCGGCCCGCGCGATCCAGCTGTGCGCGCCGGCGCGCACGCCGACCGAGCCCGCCTTCGTGCCGGTCAGCCCCAGCATCGGCAGCTTCTGCCCGAACCAGAGGGTCAGCGCCTCGTCGATGCCGTCGATCGCCAGGTCCTCGGCGACGCCACGCTGCTCCGCGCCCGCCGCCTGCTCGACGTCGACGCGGTGGACCAGCGTCTCGTGCAGCATCCGCCGCCGCCAGAACCCGTACGTCGGATCGGCCGGCCACCACGTGTCGGCGCGCTCTTCCGGGTCGTGCGCGGCCAGCTCGTCGAGCAGTTCGGCCAGGCCCGTCTCCAGGTACGCCGCCAGGCTCTGGCCCGGCTCGGGGTCGCGCTGCCAGTCTTCGGGGTTGCGGCCGTCGGCCAGCCGGCGCCGGACCATCCGGTAGAGGCTCCCGACGTGCCGGGCCACCTCGGCGGCCGACCAGCCCGGGCAGGCGGGCACCGGCGCTTCGGCGGGCGCCGCGTGGACGGCTTCGGCCAGCACGCGGCCTTCGATCCCCAGCGCCGTGAGCAGCCGCCCGCGGTCGACCGGGCCGTGCTCACGCGACATGGGCTTCCCCGGTGATCGGGAGGCCGTGCACCAGGCGGCGGACCAGTTCGAGGAACGGCGTGGCGGCGCGCACCAGTTCGGCGGCCGACTCCGCGGTGACCTTGCCGGTGATCCCGGCCTGCGCGGCGGCGCGCGCGGCCGAGTTGCCCGCGAAGAAGGCCGACCACTCCCGCAGTTCGGGGGCGACGGAGTCGAGCAGCACCCAGGTGCTGGCCGGCCGCGCGCGGCCCCGGTGCGGCCGTCCCCGGGCGGCGAGCACGGCGGCGGCACCACGCAGCGCGGCGAGGTAGGCACCGATGAAGCGCTCGGCGGGAGCGGTCTCCCGCTCGGCCTCGGCGAGCCCGCGCCGGGCTTGGGCGAGCAGGCCGGCGGCAACGGGCGCTGCGGGCGGCCGCAGGGACATGGGCAGCTCGGACTGGCTGCGCTCAGGGTCGGTGGCCGGTTCGTTCTGCACATTGGCGGTGGGCGCGGTGGGCGGGCGCAGGGATTCGGGGAGCTGGGCTTGCGGGGAGTCCGCGATGGGCGGGCGCAGCGAGGCCGGCAGCTCAGGCTGCTCCGGCGAAGCCTGCTCACGCTCCACATCAGCGGTGTGCGGGTGCAGCGAGGCCGGCACTTCGGCCTGACCGGCATCGGTGGTGGGCGGGCGCAAGGACATCGGCAGCCGGACCTGCTCGGCCTCCGCACCAGCGGTGCGCGGGCGCAGCGAAGCCGGCACCTCGGACTGACCGGCATCAGCGACCGGCGGGCGCAGGGACATCGGCAGCTCAGGCTGCCCCGGGTCAACCGCCGCGGGCGGGCGCGGGCGGCCCTCGCCGTCGGGTGCCGGGCGAGTTCGGCGGGGGCGGCCGTGGTGGGTGCCGGCCGCGGCCGGGGTGACCGGCGGGCGCAGCGGCATGGGCAGCTGCGGCTGCCCGGACTCCGTGGGGGACACGACCTTGACGGACATGACGACCCTCCTCCTGCGCGGGGTGAGCCCGATCGAGCACCCGGCGGCAGGACGCTTCCCCCGCCCCGCCGCCGGGCACCTGACCGGTGCGCGCTCACCGATGTCGAACGCTTGTTCGAACAATTTCCAGAGTAACCCCGACCCGGTGTCCGCTCAACCCCACGGGTGGAATCCCCGGACGTGGTGCGGGACACCAGGTCGGTGGCGTGATCTCATAGGTTCATGAGTTCGCTGGACCACCCCGCCGTCGCCAAGGTGGCGGCCGCGCTGGCCGAAGCCGGGCAGCACGCCGCCGCCGAGGGCATCCGCGTGCTGCCCGCCGAGGTCCGGACCGCCGCGCAGGCGGCCGAAGCGCTCGGCGTGCCCGTGGGGGCCATCGCCAACAGCCTCATCTTCCGCCTGGGGTCCGACAAAAAAGCGCTCCTCGCGCTCACCTCGGGCGCCCACCGCGCGGATCCGGCCACCCTCGAGCGGCTGGCCGGGGCCGGAATCGGCAAGGCCGACGCCGATTTCGTGCGGGCGCACACCGGGCAGCCGATCGGCGGCGTCGCCCCGGTCGGGCACCCCGAGCCGCTGCCGACGCTCGTCGACACCGCGCTGCGCGCCCACGACGTCGTGTGGGCCGCGGCCGGGCACCCGAAGACGGTGTTTCCCACGACCTTCGCCGAGCTGGTGGCGTTGACCGGGGGCACCCCGGGCGCGCTCGCCGGCGCGGAGGAGAATGGCCAGCCGTGACCGCGATGCCCGCCGGCTGCTCCCGCTACGTCCAGCTCTCCTCGGACGAGTTCCGCGCCCGCCTGCCCGAGGCGCTGGACATCTACGTCCGGGCGATGCGGTACCCGGCCGGCACCGCCGAGCAGCGCGCGCCGATGTGGCTCACCCACGCGCTGCGTGAGGGCTGGCGCTGCATGGCCGCGCTCGACGCCGACGACGTCCTGCTCGGGCTCGCCTACGGCTACCGCGGCCGGGCCGGGCAGTGGTGGCACGAGCAGGTGCGCCACGGCCTGAGCCGCCGCTTCGGGCCCGAAGCGGCGGAGCGCTGGCTGTCGGACTACTTCGAGCTGACCGAGATCCACGTCAAGCCGGAAAACCAGGGCCACCAGATCGGCGAGGACCTGCTACGCGCTCTGCTGGACGGCGTGCCGAGCGCGAACGTCCTGCTGTCGACGCCCGAGGGCACCAGCCGGGCGTGGAAGCTCTACCGGCGCACCGGGTTCGTCGACGTCCTGCGCGACTACCACTTCGCCGGCGACCCGCGGCCGTTCGCGATCCTCGGGCGGGCGCTGCCCCTCGACTCGCGCTGAGCCGAGGGGCGGCACCGGTCAGCGCGGTTCGGGGCGCCAGTACCCGATCCCCAGCGCCGCGACCAGGACGGCGGCGCCGCACCAGGCCGTGCCGCCGAGCCGTTCCCCGAAGAGCGCGGCGGACAGGACCGCGGCCGTCAACGGCTCGAGCACCGCGGACAGCGCCCCGAGGACGGGGTGCGCCGTCGCCAGGCCGCGCAGGTAGGCGGCGTAGGCGAGGGCGGTCGGCACCGCGCCGAGGTAGCAGGCGGCCGCGAGGACGTCCGCGTGCAGCGGCAGCGCCATGCCCGTCCAGCTCGCCACGGGGGTGAGCAGGAGACCGCCGGTCAGGCAGCCGAACGCCGTGGTGGCCAACGGGTCGAGGCCTTCGACCGGCTTCGCGGTGAGCAGCGTCAGGGCCGCGAAGCCCGCCGCGGCGAGGAGCGCGAAGCCGAGGCCTCCGACGAGGTGGGCGGGTTCGTCCGGTGACCAGCGGAGCAGCACCAGGCCGGCGAGCGTGCCGGCGAGGGAGAGCACCGTCCAGCGGTGGGGCCTGCGCACCACCGCGAGCGTGACGACGACGGGTGCCGCGCCGATGGTGGTCATCGTGGCGATGCTGACCGAGCTGAGCGACACCGCGGCGAAGTAGCTCGCCTGGAAGAGGGCGAACAGCGCGCCGACGGCGAGAAGCCGCTTCGCCGCTTCGGCGGTGCGGGGGAAGGCGCCGCCTTTCAGCAGGACGAAGACGGTCGCGACACCACCGCCGACGAGCAGCCGGTACGCGGCGACGGCGAGCGGGTGCAAGCCGGCGAGCTGCCCGAGCAGCGAGCCGGCGAGGCCGCCGGTGCCCCAGAGGACACCGGCGAGAACGAGCGCGGCCGAGGACCGGGCGCGCGTGGACAGGGTTGCCAAAGGAACGCTCCTGCGTCGAAGGAAAAGGGAGTTCGACGACGCGGGGCGGTGCGCATGAAGAATCAGCCGCGGGCACTGGAGGCCACACGGCTGGGACCACCCCGCTCAGGCGCGGGGCGGTGGGGTGACGAAGAGAATTCGGCGCACGGGGCGAACCTAGTGGCGGCGGACGCCTTGCGGCCACCGGTTTTTCGGTGGCCGCAAGGCGGATCTCAGTCCAGCTGGGCCAGCTGCTCCCGCAAGGTGTCCAGCCCCATCCCGCCCAGCCGCAGCGCCTCCATGTGGAACCGCTTGATGTCGAACGCCTCACCCGCGCGGGCCTGGGCCTCCGAGCGGGCCGCCAGCCACAGCCGTTCGCCAATCTTGTACGCCGGGGCCTGGCCCGGCCAGCCCAGGTACCGGTCGATCTCGTCGCGGACGTGTGCTTCGTCGGTGATCGTGCGGGTCAGCATGAACTCCAGGCCCAGCTCCGGGGTCCACCGCGCGCCCTCGTGGAAGCCCGTTCCGGCCGGGATCGGGAGCTCCAGGTGCATGCCCAGGTCGACCACCACCCGCGCCGCGCGGAAGAGCTGCTCCGACAGCATTCCCAGCAGGTCGCCGTCGTCGGAGAGGTAGCCCAGCTCCTCCATCAGGCGCTCCGAGTACAGCGCCCAGCCCTCCGCGTGCCCCGACGTGAACGCCATCAGGCGCTGGTACTTGTTCAGCCCCTCGGACTGGTCCACCGCCGTCGCGATCTGGAGGTGGTGGCCCGGCGCTCCCTCGTGGTACACCGTGCTCGTCTCGCGCCACGTGACGAACTCGTCGCGGCCGGCCGGCAGGGACCACCACATCCGGCCCGGGCGGGTGAAGTCCTCGCTCGGGCCCGTGTAGTACGCGCCCACTCCGCCGCCCGGCGGCGCGATCTTGCACTCCAGCGCCATCACGCGATCCGAAATCTCGAAGTGCTTGCCGCGCAACGACTTCAGCGCCTCGTCGGACAGGTGCTGCATCCACGCCTCGAACTCGGCGCGGCCGCGGACGCGGTAGCGGGGGTCCGCGTCCAGCACCGCCGCGGCCTCCGTCAGGGACGCACCGGCCCTGACGCGGTTCGCGACCGCCCGCATCTCGGACTCGATCCGGGCGAACTCCGCCCAGCCCCACTCGTAGGCTTCGCGCAGGTCCAGCGCCGCGCCGACGAAGTACCGCGACCACAGGCGGTAGACGTCCTCGCCGACGGCGTCCTTGACCGGGGCCTTGGGCGCCAGCTCGGCCCGCAGGAACCCGGCGAACTCCGCGAACGCCTCCTCGGCGGCCCGCGCGCCGTGCGCAAGGTCTCCCCTGAGCGCTTCACCCTGTGAAGACGCGCCGCCGACGAGCCGGCTGAAGTACCCCGTCTCGTCCTTCAGCCCCGCCCACGTCTCGCACTGCTCCGCCACCTTGCCGACCTGCCGCAGCGCCGCGACGCGCCCCGCGTCGGCCGCCGTGAGCAGGCCGTTGCGGACGTTCGCGAGCGCCTGCGGGACCTCGCCGAGCCGGGCCGAGACGACCGACCAGTCCTCCTCGGTGTCGAGCGGCATCAGGTCGAACGCCATCCGCAGCTCCTGCACCGGGCTGGAGATGACGTTGAGGCTCGCCACGTCGAGGCCGGCCTCGTGGATCTCCAGCTCCAGGCCGACGCGCTCGGTGAACACGGCCTTCGCGGCGCGCTCGGCGGCGTCCCGGGGTTCGGCGGCCGTGACGGCGGCGTGCGCCCGCGAAGCCAGGCCGGCGCGCTCGGCGAACCCGTCCGCCGAGTAGTCGGTCAGGCGGTGGTCGTGACCCTTGATGCCGTAGGCGGTCGCCGCGACCGGGTCGGCGGCCGCGTATTCGTCGACGTAGCGGTCACAGATCCCGTGCACGCCATCGGAAGCAGTAGAAGCCATGCGCCGCACGCTACCGAACCACTGAGGGCGTGCGGTACGGACTTAGTGCGGGGGTCCGGGTGGCGGAGGCCCCCGGCCCGGGGCGAAGCCCCGGTTGTCACGGCCTTAAGCACGGGCCGGGACCAAGCCGAGGCGCGCGATGACCTCGCGGGTCGCCTTCGACCGGTTGAACGTGTAGAAGTGCAGGTTCGGCACGCCCTCGGCGATCAGCTTCTCGCACAGCTCCGTCGTGACGTCGATGCCCGCCGCACGGAACGCCTTGGGGTCGTCGGCGAGCGGTTCGAGCCGGTCCAGGAGCTTGCGGGGCGCCGGGGCGCCGGACAGCTTGATCGTCGTCTGCAGCGTCCGCATGGTCGTCAGGGGCATGACGCCGGGCAGCACCGGCACGTCGCAGCCGGTCGCGGCCACCCGGTCGCGCAGCCGCAGGAAGTCCTCGGCGTCGTGGAACAGCTGGGCGATCGCGAAGTCGGCGCCCGCCCGCAGCTTGCGGACCAGGTACTTCGTGTCGGTCTCCAGTTCGGGCGAGCGCGGGTGGCCGTAGGTGTACGCCGACACGCCGATGCAGAAGTCGCCCAGCTCCCGGACCAGCTGGACCAGCTCTTCGGCGTAGGTCAGGCCCTCCGGGTGCGGGATCCAGTCGCCGTAGACGTCGCCCGGCGGGTCGCCGCGCAGCGCGAGGATGTTGCGGACGCCGACCGAGGCGTACCAGCCGATCACGTTGCGCAGCTCGGCGACGGAGTGGTTGACCGCGGTCAGGTGCGCCATCGGCACCAGCGTCGTCTCCGTCGCGACGCGGGCGATGCTGCGGATCGTGCCGTCCCGGCTGGAGCCGCCGGCGCCGTAGGTGATCGACATGTAGGCCGGGTCGTACGGCTCGAGCTCCCGGATCGCCTTCCAGAGGACGGCCTCGTCCGCCGTGTCCCGGGGCGGGAAGAACTCGATGGAGAACTTCGGCCCTTCTCCTCGCAACCGCTCGATCACCGACGTCATACCCGAATGTTAAGGGTCTCCGGGACTAAACTGGTCACGGGAGTGAGCCATGCGGGATGACGACGCGAGCTGGGACGAGGACGTGCGCCTCGCCGTCTACCACGCCTTCGCCGGCCGTGGCCGCGCGCCGTCCGCGCCGGAGCTGGCCGACGCGGCGGGCGGGTCGCTGGCCGTCGCGAAGCAGGCGCTGCACCGCCTCGCCGCGGCCCACCACCTGGTGCTCGACGAGTACGAGCACGTCGTGCTGGCCCACCCGTTCGCGGCGAAGTCGCTCGGGTTCTCGGTGATGGGCGCGCACACGCTGTGGTGGGGCGGCTGCGCGTGGGACTCCTTCGCCATCCCGCACCTGGTGGCCGGGGAGCCGGAGGTGCTCGTCGCGACCCGCTGCCCCGGCTGCGGTCAGCCGCACGCCCTGGTCGTGGCGCGCACCGCGCCGCCCGAAGGCGCGCAGGTGGCGCACTTCCTCGTGCCCGCCGCGCGGATGTGGGACGACGTGCTGCACACCTGCGGCCACCAGCGGCTGTTCTGCGACGAGTCCTGTGTGGACGCCTGGCTGGCGGCGACCGGGCGGGCCAAGGGGTACGTGATGGACCTGGTCACGCTCTGGCGGCTCGCCCGCGGCTGGTACGAGGGCCGGCTCGAACGCGGCTACCGGCGGCGGGAACCGGACAGCGCCGTCGCCTACTTCGCCGAAACGGGCCTGACCGGGCCGTTCTGGGCGGCCCCGGCCCGAGTCTGATTCGCCACATCCGGGTGCCCCGGCACCTCGCGCCCCCGCCGGTTCCGCGAGGATGACGGTATGAACGCGCCCGTTTCCGACGCCGCCCTGCCCGCCCACGTAGAGCGCGCGCTGGCCGGGTTCCTCGGCCGGGCGAGCGCGGAAATCGTGGCGACCGAGCCGACCGTGAAGGCCGGGATCGACGCGCTGAGCGGGTTCGTGCTGACCGGCGGCAAACGCTTGCGTCCCACGTTCGCCTGGTGGGGCTGGCGCGGCGCGGGCGGCGACCCGGCGGGGCCGGACGCCGAGGGTGTGCTGCAGGCCGTGTCCAGCCTCGAGCTGATCCAGGCGTGCGCGCTGATCCACGACGACCTGATCGACTCCTCCGACTCCCGCCGCGGTTTCCCGACCGTGCACATCGCGGGCGCGAAGCTGCACGCCGACCAGGGCTGGCTCGGCTCCCCCGCGACGTTCGGCCTCGCCACCGCGGTGCTCGTCGGCGACCTGGCCCTGGCCTGGGCGGACGACATGTTCGCCGAAGCGCCGCTGCCGGCGGCGACCCTGGCCGCGGCCCGGCCCGCGTGGCGTGCGATGCGCACCGAGGTGCTCGCCGGGCAGTACCTCGACGTCCGCACGCAGGCCACCGGCGACGCCTCCGTCGAGGCCGCGCTGAAGATCGACCGGCTCAAGACGGCCGCCTACACCGTGCAGCGGCCGCTGCACCTCGGCGCCGCGCTCGGCGGGGCCTCCCCCGAGCTGATCGCCACGCTGCTGGAGTTCGGCGGCGAGGTCGGCATCGCGTTCCAGCTGCGCGACGACCTGCTGGGCGTGTTCGGCGACCCGTCGGTCACCGGCAAGCCCGCCGGCGACGACCTGCGCGAAGGCAAGCGCACGCTGCTCGTCGCGCTCGGCCTGCAGCTCGCCGCCGAGAAGGGCGAGACGGCCGCGGCCACCGTGATCGCGGACGCGATCGGCGACGCGGACCTCTCCGACGAGGGCGTGGAAACCGTCCGGATGGCGTTGCAGCAGGTCGGCGCGGTCGACGCGGTCGAGTGGCGGATCGACGAGCTGACCACCGCGGCGATGGCCGCCCTCGAGCGCGCGCACCTGGCCGAGCCCGCGCCGGAGGCGCTGACCCGGCTGGTCGTCAAGGCCACCCAGCGGACGTACTGACGTGCGCACGAACAGTAGATCCATCGGGGCGGCCGACCACGTCGTCGTGATCGGCGCCGGGCTGGCCGGCCTTTCGGCGACCCTGCACCTGCTCGGCGCCGGACGGCGCGTCACGCTGCTGGAACAGGCGGACGCCCCGGGCGGGCGCGCCGGGCAGGAGACCTTCGACGGCAACGCCGTGGACACCGGCGCGAGCGTGCTGACCATGCCCGAGCTGCTCGAAGAGGCGTTCGCCGCGGTCGGCGAACCCCTGGCCAAGAACCTGCGCCTGACCCGGCTCGACCCGGCGTACCGGGCGCGGTTCGCCGACGGCCGCGAGCTCGCCCTGCACACCGACGGCGACGCCATGGAGGCCGAGATCCGCACCTTCGCGGGCGGCCGCGAGGCGGCGGGTTACCGGGCGCTGAGACGCTGGCTGACCGAGCTGTACGCCGTGCAGAAGGACCGGTTCCTGGCGACGAACTTCGACTCGCCGTTCGACCTGGCCCGCCCCGAGCTCGCGAAGCTCGCGGCGCTGGGCGGGTTCGGCCGGCTCGGCCCGCGGGTCGGCCGCTACCTGCTCGACGAGCGGGTCCGGCGGCTGTTCACCTTCCAGGCGCTCTACGCCGGTCTCGACCCGGCGACCGCGATCGGCGCGTACGGCGTCATCGCGTACATGGACACCGTCGGCGGCGTCTACTTCCCCGAAGGCGGGATGGGCGAGATCGGCCGGGCGATGACCGGCGCGGCGACCCGGGCGGGCGCGGGCGTGCGGTTCGGCACCGAAGCCGCGTGGCTCGAGCGGGTGAATTCGCGGGTACGCGCGGTCCGCACGCGCTCGGGCGAGCGGATCGCGTGCGACGCCGTCGTGCTCGCCACCGAGCTGAGCGCGGCCTACCGGCTCATCGGCGCGCGGCCCCGGCGGCCGGTGCCGCTGCGGTACTCGCCGTCGGCCGTCGTCCTGCACGGCCGGGCGACGCGGGCGTGGGACCTCGGGCACCACACGATCTACTTCGGCGACGCCTGGGAGCGCACGTTCGCGGAGATCATCCGCGAGGGGAAGCTCATGAGCGACCCGTCGCTGCTGGTCACGCGCCCGACGGCGACGGACCCGGGGCTGGCCGGGCGCGGCGGCGAGATCGTCTCGGTGCTCGCGCCGGCCCCGAACCTGCGTCGCGGGCCGATCGATTGGGCCCGCGTACGCGGGCCGTACCGCGAAGAGCTCCTTCGCACGCTCGAAGCGCGGGGGCTGACCGGGTTCGGCGACGAGTTCACCGTCGACGAGACCATCACCCCGGCGGACTGGGCGGCGCGCGGGCTCGCCGCCGGGACGCCGTTCTCGCTGGCGCACACGTTCGCGCAGACCGGCCCGTTCCGGCCGGCGAACCTGGTGCGCGCGGCCGGCAACGTGGTGCTCGCCGGCTGCGGCACGACCCCCGGCGTCGGCATCCCGCCGGTGCTCATCTCCGGACGACTGGCTGCGGAAAGGATCACCGGCCGGTGAACGACTGTGCCGATAGTTCCCGATCCGACCGGCAGTCACGGCGGAAACCTTCGCCTCGTGCGGATCGGCTGCGGGCCGTGTCCGCCTGCTTTCGGCCGGATCGGGAACTGGACGCCGCGGGCATCACCGAGCCCGCGCTGCGCGCCGCCTACACCGAGTGCCGCCGCATCAACGCCCACCACGGGCGCACGTTCTTCCTGGCCACCCGGCTGCTGCCGGCGCGGGCGCGGCCCGCCGCGCACACGCTCTACGGGTTCGCGCGGATGGCCGACGAACTGGTCGACAACCCTTCCCCGGGCAGTGACCCGGCGACCGAGCTGGACCGGGTGGCCGCGCTGGTCGACGTCGTCTTCGACGGCGGCACCCCGGCCGACCCGGTGCTCGCGGCGCTGGCCGACACGGTGCGCCGGTACGGCATCGAACGCGGCCTGTTCGACGCGTTCCTGAAGTCCATGCGGATGGACCTTTCACCGGTCGAGTACACGACGTTCGCCGAGCTGGGCGAGTACATGTACGGCTCGGCCGCGGTGATCGGGCTGCAGATGCTGCCGGTGTTCGGCACGGTCGGCGCCTTGGCGGACGCCGAGCCGGGTGCGATCGCGCTGGGCGAGGCGTTCCAGCTGACGAACTTCCTGCGCGACGTCGGCGAGGACCTCGACCGCGGCCGGCTGTACCTGCCTCGGGCCGAGCTGGCGGCCTTCGGCGTCTCGCGAGCGTTGCTGGAAGAGCGGCGGCCGGACCCGCGGATCCGCGCGGCGCTGGCGTACTTCGTCGCGCGGACGCGGGCGGTGTACCGGCGGGCCGAGGCGGGGGTTTCGCTGCTTCGCCCGGAATCGCGGCCGTGCGTGCGGACGGCGTTGACGCTGTACGAGGGGATCCTGGACGAGATCGTGGCCTTGGACTACGACATCCTCACGCGGCGGGCGGTGGTGCCGAAGTCCCGCAGGCTGGTGGTCGCGCTACCCCCCTTGGCCACGGTTTGGGCGCGCGAGACGTTCCGGGGCGGTCGTAGGCTGCGGTCATGACCGAACGACGCATCCGGATCGGCCTGCAGCTCCAGCCGCAGCACGCCGACTACGACACCATCCGGCGCACCGCCTCGGCCGCCGAGGACCTCGGCGCCGACATCGTCTTCAACTGGGACCACTTCTACCCGCTGTACGGCGATCCCGAAGGCGCGCACTTCGAGTGCTGGACGATGCTCGGCGCGTGGGCGGAGTCGACGTCCCGCGTGGAGATCGGCGCGCTGGTGACCTGCAACAGCTACCGCAACCCCGAGCTGCTGGCCGACATGGCCCGCACGGTCGACCACATCTCCGGCGGGCGGCTCATCCTCGGCATCGGCTCGGGCTGGTTCGAGAAGGACTACGACGAGTACGGCTACGAGTTCGGCACCGCGGGCGGCCGCCTCGACGACCTCGCGGAGTCCCTCCCGCGCATCGAGTCGCGCCTCGGCAAGCTGAACCCGGCGCCGACCCGCAAGATCCCGGTCCTCATCGGCGGCGGCGGCGAGAAGAAGACCCTCAAGCTGGTCGCCAAGCACGGCGACATCTGGCACGGCTTCGGCGACCCGGAGGTCGTCGAGCGCAAGGTGAAGATCCTCGACCAGCACTGCGCGGACGTCGGCCGCGACCCGGCCGAGATCGAGCGGTCGTGCGGCGTCCAGGGCGAGCCGGACGAGCTGGGCCCGAAGCTGCTGGGCCTGGGCGTCACGACGTTCACGGTCGGCGTGGGCGGCCCGGACTACGACCTGGGCGCCCTCAAGTCGTGGATCGCCTGGCGCGACAAGACCAACTCCTGACTTTTGGTCCGTGAAGGCCTCCTTACCGGCTAAGAGAGCCGGTAAG
>NZ_JBFBBQ010000055.1:0-62809 GCF_040682775.1 Amycolatopsis sp. NPDC051106
GACCCCCGCGCCCCACGGTGGCTTTGGTTGCGTCTGACGCACCAATGGTGGCCTTCGGTGCGTCAGACGCACCGAAGGCCACCTTGGGTCGCTGGGTGTTATGCGTCGAGGTCCTGGGCGATCAGCTCGGCCAGGGCGTCGACGGACTCCTGGGCCGCGTCACCGTCGGCGGTCAACTCGACTTCGTCGCCGAAAGCCGCGCCCAGGGTCATCAACCCGAGGACGCTCGCGGCGTCGACCGGGTCGCCGGCCACCCCGCCGGTGATCTTGGCGATCTTCACCTTGGCCGGCTGACCGGCGGCCGTTTTCGCGACCAGACCCGCGGGCCGGGCGTGGAGCCCGACACTGCTGGCGACGAGCGTGCGGCGTTGGTACACAGTGGACTCCTTCAGGCGCTGACGGGCTGGCCGGAAACGGCGGCGGAACGTTCGGAAGCGCGGAAGCGCACCTGCTTCAGCAGGATCACCGCACCGGCGGCGACCGCGGTGCCGGCGACCAGCGCCACCAGGAACAGCAGCGGGTTGCCGATCAGCGGGAGCACGAAGATCCCGCCGTGCGGGGCGCGCAGGGTCGCGCCGAACGCCATCGACAGCGACCCCGTCACGGCCGAGCCGAGCATGATCGACGGGATCACGCGGAACGGATCCGCCGCGGCGAACGGGATCGCGCCCTCGGTGATGAACGAGGCGCCGAGCAGCCAGGCAGCGCGGCCGTTCTCGCGCTCGGCTTCGGTGAACAGCTTCTTCCGCACCGTCGACGCGAGCGCCAGCGCCAGCGGCGGCACCATGCCCGCCGCCATCACCGCGGCCATGATCTGCAGCGACGCCGTCGCGCCGGTGGTCAGCCCGCCGACCGCGAACGCGTACGCCGCCTTGTTGACCGGTCCGCCCATGTCGAACGCCATCATCAGGCCGAGCAGCGCGCCCAGCAGCAGCGCGCTGACGCCGCTGAGGCTGTTGAGCCAGTTCGTCAGTCCCGTCGTCGCCGCCGCGATGGGCTTGCCCACCAGGACGTACATCAGGACACCGACCACAATGGACCCGAGCAGCGGGTACACCACCACCGGCATGATGCCGCGCATCGCCTTCGGCACCTGGATCCGCTTCAGCGCGAGCACGACGCCACCGGCCAGCAGGCCCGCGACGAGGCCGCCGAGGAACCCGGCGCCGACGGTGACGGCGATCGCGCCGCCCACGAAGCCGGGGGCGATCGCCGGGCGGTCGGCCATCGCGAAGGCGATGAACCCGGCCAGCACCGGCACCAGGAAGTCGAACGCGGCGCTGCCGATCTGGAACATCAGCGCCGCCCAGCCGGCGACCGACCCCGGGTCGAACTGCTCGGTGACCTTCGGCGCGTCGACGATCTTGTAGCCCCCCAAGGCGAAACTGAGCGCGATGAGCAGCCCGCCCGCGGCGACGAACGGGATGAGGTAGCTGACGCCGGTCATCAGCCACTGGCGGACCTTGGTGCCGGCCTTGTCGTTCGTGCCGACCTTGGAAGTGAGCGCCGGTGCGGCGGGGGCGGGCTCCCGGGCCGCGGCCTTCGCGCGTTCGAACAGCCCCGCGGCGTCGTTGATCGCGGCCTTGACCGGTGCTTCGACGATCGGCTTGCCGGCGAAGCGTTCCCGGCCCTGGACCGCGAGGTCCGCGGCGAAGATGACGGCGTCCGCGCTCGCGATGTCCTCGGCGGACAGGGGTTCGGACCCGGCCGAGCCCTGGGTCTCGACGACGATCGTGTCGCCGTTGGCCTTCGCGGTCTGCTCCAGCGACTCGGCGGCCATGTAGGTGTGCGCGATCCCGGTGGGACAGGCGGTGATGGCGACGAACTTCATGGTCAGGACACCTCCTGGCGGATGTACTCGGCGACGGCCGCCGCGTCGGTGGCTGCCAGGAGGTTCTGCTTGAACTCGGCCCGGACGAGCCGGCGGGCGAGGGCGGCCAGCACCTTGAGGTGGTCGCTGCCGCCGCCTTCCGGTGCGGCGATGAGGAAGATCAGCGTGGCGGGGCCGTCCGGGGCGCCGAAGTCGACGCCCGCGGCGCTGCGCCCGAACGCCAGCGTCGGCGCGGTCACCGCGGCCGAGCGGCAGTGCGGGATGCCGATGCCGCCCTCGAGCCCGGTGGCCATCTGCTCCTCGCGGGCGGCGACGTCCTTGAGGAAGAGGCCGAGGTCGGTCACCCGCCCGGCATCGACGAGCCGCTGCGCGAGCCCGCGCGTGGCGGAGTGCTTGTCGGCGGCGTCGAGGCCGAGGTCGACCAGGTCGGCGGTGATCAGGTCTGGGGTGGTCATGCGGCGGCTCCGCTGAGGGTGAGGGTGGGGTCGGCGTCGAGCACGCGCACCTGCTCGGGGTGCACGTCGTGCGGGGTGGGCATGCGGCTGCCCTCCTGCGTGACCGCGGCGGTGCCGTAGGCGACCGCGGTCCGCAGGGCTCCGGGGCCGGTCCCTCCCGCGTGGAGGAACCCGGCGAGTGCGGCGTCTCCGGCGCCGACGGTGCTGCGCACGGCGACCAGCGGGCCGAGCGCGTGACAGGTGGCGGTCTCCTCGACGAGCACGGCGCCGCGCGCGCCGAGGCTGACCAGCACGCGGCCGACACCGCCGGAGATCAGCTCGCGGCAGAACGCGACGACGTCGCCGAGCAGCGGCAGCGGGTGCCCGGCGAGCTCGGTCAGCTCGTCGAGGTTCGGCTTGAGCAGGTCCGGACCGCCCGCGCAGGCGGCGGCGAGCGGCGCGCCGGAGGAGTCGACGGCAACCTTCGCCCCGGCGTCGTGGGCGAGTTTCGTGAGCCGCGCGTAGAAGTCGTCGGGCACGCCGGAGGGGAGACTTCCGCAGCACACCAGCCAGTCCGCCCGCGCGGCCAGCTCGACGGCACGGCGTTCGAGGGTGGCCAGCTCGGCGGGGGAGATCTCCGGGCCCGGCTCGTTGATCTTCGTGGTGGTGCCGTCGGCTTCGACGAGCGTGATGTTGCTGCGGGTCGTCCCGGCGATCGGCACGGCGACGACGGGGACGCCTTCGGGAGCGAGCAGGTCGGCCAGCCGCTCGCCGACGAGGCCGCCGGCGGGCAGGAGCGCGACGGTCGGGGTGCCGGCGGCGGCCAGCGCGCGGGCGACGTTGACGCCCTTGCCGCCGGGGTCGAGCCGCACGGCCTCCGCGCGGATGACCTCGCCGCGCCGCAGCTCGGCCAGCCGGGCGGTCCGGTCGAGGCTCGGGTTCGGGGTCACGGTGACGATCACGCCAGCACCACCTCCGGGCCCGCCTCTTCGAGCTCGGCCACGGCGCCCGCGTCGAGGCCGCTGTCGGTGACCAGGACGTCGATTTCGGCCAGCCGCGCGAACCGGCTGAGCTGGTCGGTGCCGTACTTGCTGTGGTCGGCCAGCAGCACCCGCTTGCGGGCGGCGGCGACCACCGCGGCCTTCACCGCGGACTCGGCCATGTCCGGCGTCGTGCAGCCGTGCTCGGCGGAAAAGCCGTTGGCACCGAGGAAGGCGACGTCCACCAGCAGGCCGTCGAGCGCGCGCAGCGTCCACGCTTCGACGGCGGCGAGCGTCGTCCCGCGGACGCGGCCGCCGAGGATGTGCAGCGTGATCCCCGGGCGGGTGGCCAGGATCGACGCGACCGGGATCGAGTTGGTGATCACCGTCAGCTCGCGCTCGGCGGGCAGCAGCGTCGCGAGCCTGCTGGTGGTCGTGCCCGCGTCGAGCAGGATCGAGCCGCGCTCGGGCACCAGGTCGAGGGCGGCCCGGGCGATCGCGTCCTTCTCGGCGGCGTTGGTCTGGTCCCTCAGGGCGACCTCGGGTTCGAAGTCGAGCCGCTCGACCGCGACCGCGCCGCCGTAGACGCGGCGGACGACGCCCTGGCGTTCGAGGACGCCGAGGTCGCGGCGGATGGTCTCGGGGGCGACACCGAGTTCGGTGGCGACGTCGTTGACGTCGACCCGGCCGTCGCGCCGTGCGCGTTGTGCCAGGAGCTGATGCCGTTCAGCGGCGTACATGCCCGTTCCTCTCCGATGTTTGCCCGTTGCCGTTTGATTGTGCCCGTTGTTACCGTACTGTCAATCCCCAGTTACGAGATCCTTTGCGCTCGGAGGTCCCGCCATGCAGTTGTCCGGAGTCGGAGTCAGCCCCGGCCGGGTCGCCGGTCCGCGCGTCGTCGTGGTCGCTGACCTGCGCGAACCCGACGCTTCGGCGCTCTCGGGTGATCTCGCGGCGGAAGCGGGCAAGATCGGGCCGGCCGCGGCGTCGGTCGCCGCGACGCTGTCCGATCGTGCCCGTTCCGTGTCCGGCGATGCCCGGTCGGTGCTGGAGACGACCGCGGCGATGGCGTCCGATCCGGCGTTGATCGCCTCCGCGGAACGCCTGGTTTCGGAGCGCTCGCTGCCCGCGCCGCGCGCGGTGTGGGAGGCGGCGGGGGAGTTCATGACGGCGTTGCGGGCCGCCGGTGGGTATATGGCCGAACGCGCCGCGGACGTCGCCGATGTCCGCGACCGGGTCGTCGCTTCCCTGTCGGGGCTGACTCCGCCCGGCGTCCCGGAGCTGACGTCGCCGAGCGTCCTGGTGGCGCGCGACCTCGCGCCGGCCGACACCGCCGGGCTCGACCCGGACCTCGTGCTCGCGCTGGTGACGGAAGAGGGCGGACCGACGAGCCACACCGCGATCCTGGCCCGGGCGCTGGGCATTCCCGCCGTCGTCGCGTGCGCCGGTGCTCTGGAGCTTTCCGGCCCGGGGCTCGTGGTCGACGGTTCCGCGGGCACGGTTTCGCCGTCCGACGGCCGGGTGGTGGCGCCGGCGCGGACGTCCCGCCCGGTGTGGGACGGCGTGGGCCGGCTCGCCGACGGCCACCGCGTGAAGCTGCTCGCCAACGTCGGCTCGGCTTCGGACGCCCGCGCCGCCGCCGCGGCCGGCGCCGAAGGCATCGGGCTGTTCCGCACGGAGTTCTGCTACCTGTCGGCGACTTCGGAACCGACGGAGTCTTCGCAGCGCGCGGCCTACGCGGCGGTGCTGGAGCCGTTCGGCGGGAAACCGGTCGTCGTCCGGACCCTGGACGCCGGTTCGGACAAGCCGCTCGCGTTCCTGCCGATGGGGGCGGAGCCGAACCCCGCGCTCGGCGTCCGCGGGCTGCGGGTCGCGTTCGAGCGGCCGGACCTCCTCGACCGTCAATTGGCCGCGATCGCCGCGGCGGCGGCCGACACGGAGGTCGAGCTGTCCGTGATGGCCCCGATGGTCGCGACGGCGGCGGAGGCGGCTTGGTTCGCGTCGCGGGCGCGCGCCGCGGGAATCGCCCGGGTGGGCGTGATGATCGAGATCCCGGCGGCGGCGTTGTGCGCGGCGGAAATCCTCACCGAGGTCGATTTCGTCTCCCTGGGCACGAACGACCTGGCGCAGTACGTCTTCGCCGCGGACCGCCAGCTGGGCGCCGTGGCCGCGTTGAACGACCCGCACCAGCCGGCGTTGCTGCGGCTCGCCGGCCTGGTCGCGCAAGCCGGCGCGGCGGCGGGGAAACCGGTGGGGGTGTGCGGCGAGGCGGCGGCGGATCCGGCGCTGGCGCCGGTGCTGGTGGGACTGGGAATCACGTCGTTGTCGATGAACGCGGCGGCGCTGGCGGGCGTCGGAGCGGCGTTGCGCGCCGTCGACCTTGCGGCGTGCCGGGCGTTAGCTTGACAGTCATGGAGAGCGACAACAGCCAGAGCGTCTTCGACGTCCACGCGGAGGCCGCGGCGCTGCCGGAATCCGCGGAAACCATGCTGGTGGACAAGTACTTCGTCGACAAGCCGTCGGCCAGCGCCCGGATCTTCCGCATCTACCGCGAGGTTCCGCTGCACTACCACGAGGAGTGCGACGAGCACCTGTACCTCCTCAGCGGCGGTGGCACGTTCCACCTCGACGGCGAGGAGTTCGAGGCGCGGCCGGGGATGTTCCTCTGCTTCGAGCGGCGGAAGGTCCACGGCTTCCCGCGGATCACCGCCGAACCCCTCGTGGTGCTGGCGATCGACGTACCGCGGCGGCGGCCGGACGACATCGTCTTCGTCGACCCTGCCGCGGGTGACGCCCGGACGTTCATGGCCCGCAACGCCTGAGTCTCAAATTGCGACAGCCGTGGGGCCGCCGCGGTCCTAGCGTCGAGGACGGCCGGGCCCGGCCGCGAGAGCCGGGCGGCCGACGGAGGCGACGATGAAGGCGCTGGTCTACCACGGTCCGGGTGCGAAGGCTTGGGAAGACGTCCCGGACGCCGTCGTCCAGGAACCGACCGACGTGGTCGTGCGCGTCGACACGACCACGATCTGCGGCACCGACCTGCACATCCTGCAGGGCGACGTCGCCGCGGTCACCGACGGGCGCATTCTCGGCCACGAAGCGGTCGGCACGGTGACCGCCGTCGGCGACGCGGTCCGGGCGTTCGCGGTCGGCGATCGCGTGCTCGTCCCGGCCATCACCCAGTGCGGGCGCTGCGAATACTGCGGCCGGGGGATGCCGTCGCATTGCCAGACGGTCGGGGGGATCGGCTGGATCTTCGGGCACCTCATCGACGGGACGCAGGCCGAGCTGGTGCGCGTGCCCTTCGCGGACACGTCGCTGTACGCGGTTCCCGACGGCGTCACGAACGACCAGGCGATCTTCCTGGCCGACTCGCTGCCCACGGGCTACGAGGTGGGCGTCCTGGCCGGTCGCGTCCGCCCGGGCGACACGGTGGCGGTGGTCGGCGCCGGTGCGGTCGGCCTGGCGGCGATCCTCACCACGGGCCTGTGGGGCGCGTCCCGGGTGATCGCGGTGGACTCCAACAAGTTCCGCCTGGAGAAGGCCCTGGAGTTCGGCGCGACGGACGCGTTCGAAGCGGGCCCTGATACCCGCTCGGACGTCCTGGGTCTGACCGACGGCCTCGGCGTGGACGTGGCGATCGAGGCGGTCGGCTACCCGGAGACGCTGCTGACGGCGGCGTCGCTGGTCCGCCCGGGCGGCCGCATCGCGAACGTCGGCGTGCACGGCGTCCCGGTCGAGCTGCCGATGCAGGAGATGTGGATCCAGAACCTGACGCTGACGATGGGCCTGGTGGACACGGTGTCGATCCCGACGCTGCTGAAGATGGTGGCGTCCGGCCGCATCCCGGCCGAGCGGATGGGGACCCACCGGTTCACGTTCGCGCAGATGGAGGAGACGTACGAAGTGTTCGCCAACGCGGCCGCGAACTCGGCGCTGAAGGTGGTCATCACGCCTTAGGTCACGGTCGGGTCCCCGAGGGCGAGCTCGGGCGGCCGTCCTTGCCGCCGTGTGATGACGACGGCCGCGGACCCGAACGGAGACGCCGCGACCCCCGGGCGCGACATCTCGAGCCGCAGCTTCAGCGCACCGGTGACGTCGAGGTCGATCGCGGCCGGCTTCCCGATGGTCACTTCGTGCTCGGACCGGGGATCGCCGTCCACGAGCACGCGGAACCGGCCGACCTGGAAGCGGTCGGCCGCGTCGTCGAGCACCCCGGCGACGGTCGAAAACCGCTGGTAGTGGCCGCCGAGATCGACCTCGACGTACCCGGGCGCGGCGTCCGAACGCAGCACGATGCTGTCCTCGTACCGCCGGCCGTCGATCGAGGCCGCCGCCCGGCGCACCCCGGCGCTGGTGCCGGTCCACCGCAGATCGCTCGCGAGGATCGGCTGCGGCTCGGAGGATCCCCCGAGCCACCGGCCGCGCGGCGGCATGGGGTGCTTCCCGCGCCCGGTGATCGCGGCGAGCAGGTCCGCGACGCCTTCGTCGGTGAACTCCCCGATCTCGTACCGCGTCATCGAGTACGGGTTGAGGAACTCGGGGATGTCGTCGATCGAGCCGCCGGGCAGGACGACGGGCAGCACCCGCCGGGTGCCGTCCTCGAGGTCCTTGGTCAGCTTGTTCCGGATCATGGCGGTCTCGTACTGGGCGCCGCGTCCCTCGTGCGGCGGTGCGTCGCCGTCGGCTCGCTCCCGGTACAGCGGAGACGCCACCACGATGATGAAGTCGGCCGCCTTGATGTTCCGGGTCGCCCACAGCGACCAGTCGATGCGGATGTTGTCGTGCCACTGGTCGAGCACGACCTCGAGGCCGATCCGGCTGTGCAGGAAGGTCGCGAACCGCCGGACCTGGTCCTTGTGGTCCTGGGTGTCGTGCGAATAACTGAAGAACACCCTGGGTACTTCGCGGTCGGTCATCGGGTTCCCCTCGAGATCGGTCGGTGATTCACCGATCCGGGAGATCGGTATTCCGGAAAGGCTTCGCGGCGGCTCCCGCCATGTACGCCTGTCATGTATAGGTGCCCGGAAGATTTGTCAAGATGCGTTTTCCGGCACTGCATCGAGGGTGGCCAGTTATTGTCCTGGATCTGTCAGGTTTCCCGCCTTCTTCGCCGGTGCCAAGCGGATCTAGGATGACAGCTGCCTGGTGGGGAGCGGTGAGGAGCGTCGGCACGCGTGTACGAGTACGACGTGTTCATCAGCTATCGGCGCACCGCGAGCGACATATCGGCGTGGATTCGCCACCATTTTCACCCGCGTCTCCTGGAAGTGCTCGACAACAATCGGTACGAAGACGTCAAAATCTTCTTCGACGACCAGGTGCGCGTCGGAGCCGACTGGCCGGCCGAACTGAGTTCGGCGTTGCAGCGCTCCCGGGTGCTGCTCCCGGTCTGCTCGCCGAAGTACTTCCGGGACGAATGGTGCCTGGCCGAGTGGGCGTCGATGGAGGAACGGGAGGCGCTGACCGCCGGCCCGCGGCGGGAACACGGGCGGCCCCTGATCTACCCGGTGATCTTCTGCGACTCCCGGAACTTCCCCGACTGGGCCCACGCGCGGCGCCCGCGTGACCTGCAGCAGTGGAACCACCCCTTCGAGCACTTCCAGACCGCGCCGGCCTACCTCGACTTCAACCAGCAGATCAAGCAGATCGCCGCGGAGCTCGAGGAATTGATCGAACGAGCGCCGGAGTGGCGGGACGACTGGCCGGTGCGCACCCCGGCCCCGGAGCCGCCGAAGCGGGCGCGGATGCCGAGGTTCTGACGGATGCCGGGATCGGTCTTCACCTTCTACTCCTACAAGGGCGGGGTCGGCCGGAGCTTCACGCTGGCCAACATCGCCGTGCTGCTCGCCCGGTGGGGCCACCGCGTGCTCTGCCTGGACTGGGACCTCGAAGCCCCCGGCCTCGGCGACTACTTCCGGCCGCGGCTGCCCGCGCGCCCGAGCGGCGGGGTCGTCGACCTCGTCGACGACTTCCGGCACGGCCGCTTCCAGCCGGAGACGCACGTCCAGCGGCTGGCGGACGTCGGCGTGCTCGACTTCATCGCGGCCGGCCGGGAAGACGCGGGCTACATCGGGCAGGTGCAGGAGATCGACTGGGACGGCCTGTACGAAGCCGGGTTCGGCGAATACCTCGAGAAGTGCCGCGAGCAGTGGGTCGAGCGCTACGACTTCGTCCTCATCGACAGCCGGACCGGGATCTCGGACATCGGCGGGATCTGCACGGCGCACCTGCCCGACCACCTCGTGCTGCTGTTCACGGCGAACCGGCAGAGCATCGTCGGCGCGATGGAGGCGGCCCGGCGCGCCGACGCGGCGCGCAACCTCCTGCCGTTCGACCGCTCGCGGCTGACCGTCCTGCCGGTGCTGTCGCGGTTCGACAACCGGGAGGAGTACGACCGGTCGGAGACCTGGCGCGGCATCGTCGTCGACGAGACGGCCGAGCTGTACCGGCCCTGGCTCGACCAGGCGGTCGAGCCGGAGACGATGGCCCGGCACCTCACCCTGCCGTACGTGTCCTACTGGAGTTTCGGCGAGCAGCTGCCGGTGCTGTCGGAACAGACGCCGAGCGCCGACCAGATCGGGTTCGCGCTCGAGACGGTCGCGGCGGTGATCGCGTGCCGGCTCGACCGCACCGACCTGCTGGCCGAGAACCGCGACGCGTACGTCGCTTCCGTGCGCACGAGCCGGCGGGAGTTCAAGCACGAGCTGCGGATCAGTACCCCGCGCTCGGCCGTCGGCACGACGGACAAGCTGATCGCCGAGCTGAAGAAGCGCGACGTCCGCGCGGTGAAGTCGCTCTCGGGCGACCGTTCGCTGCTCGCGCGCGCCGAGGACGACGCCCGGCACCTCTGCCTGGTCGTCGACGGCAAGGTGAGCCGCTGGCAGTCCGCCGAAGTGGAGCTGTTCCTGCACCGCACGCTCGGGCAGGACCGCCGCGTGATCCCGGTGCTCACCGCGGGCACCGACGCGGCCGGGCTGCCGGGCTACGTCGGTAACCTGCGTTACTTGCGGCTCAGCGGCTCGCGTGGCCCGGCCGAGGTGGCCCGCGAACTCGTCGGCCAGCTGAAGGGCTTCACGTCCCTGGTCGACGCGGCCGACGACGACCTCGACCTCGCGGCGGTGCTCGGCCAGGCCCGCGGATCGCGGCTGCGCCCGTCCCGCTGGGACCTCGTCGACGAGCTGGTCCTCGCGTTGCAGTCGGCCGTCGGCGCGGGCGACGGCGGCCGGACCCGTGACCTCGCGACGGACCTGGCGGTGGCGGTGAAAACCCGCCCCGCCCACGGCGACGACCACCACGCGGCACCGCCGAGGGTCCGCCGATCGATCGACTGGCTCCTGCGCACCCTCGACGCCCGCGCCCAGACCACGACGAAGCCGAACCACCGGAGGAATCTCGGATGACCGATCGCCTGAACCACAAGCAGACAGCGGCGATGTTCACGCTGATGGTGCTGGGACGAGAAGTGCCCAACCAGGAACTGCAGGAAGTCGTGGGGTTCACGCTCACCGGCAAGGACCGCACGAACCTGAACAAGCTGGGGTATGTCGAGAGCGAGCCGTCCGGGCCGAGGAAGAGCTTCGTGCACCTGCTGAGCGACAGCGGCTGGGCCTGGTGCGAAGAAGAGATCGCGGCGGACGGGCCGCCTCCGCCGCGAGGGCAGAGCACGCTCGCTTCCGCCCTTTACGTGCTGCTCGGCGGTTTGAACGGGTACCTCGAGCGTGAGAACAAGCGGCTGTTCCACGTCTTCGGGCCCGCCGTGGAAGCGCCCGCCGCCGAACCGGCCGGCGAAGTGATCTCGGACGCTCCCCTCGAGGAACGCATTCGCGTCGCCTACCGCGAGCTGGTGCGGGAACCCCGTGGCTGGGTCGGGCTGGTGGACCTGCGCCCGAAGCTCGGCGCGCCCGCGGCGGAGGTCGATGCCGTGCTGAAGAAGCTGAGCAGCGCGGGCAAGGTGCACCTCGTCCCGGAGGACAACCGCAAGGCACTCACCGCGGCCGACCACGAGGCGGCGATCCGCATCGGCGGTGAGGACAACCACCTGCTCTCCATCGAGGCCCTGTGATGGACGAACTCAAGGCACTCGCGACGCTGAGCTTCGACTGGGCGGACACTCCCGACCACGTGTGGCGGGACTCGCCCTACCACGTCGACGGCCTGCACGCCGACGCCCTCGCCGCGATCGACACGGGCATCCGCGACGCCACGACCAGCGACGGACCGAGCCCGATCGGGCTCGTCCTGCGCGGGCTCAAGGGGGTGGGCAAGACCCATCTGCTGGGTCTCGTCCGGCGTCAGGTGCATCGCGCGCGGGGGTACTTCTTCCTCGACGACGTCACCGCGGCCGAAGCGTTCTGGGAGAACACGGCCGAGGCACTGCGCCGGGGACTGGCCCGGCCGGACGACTCGGGCGAGTCGCAGCTGAAGAGCTTCCTGCTGCGCGTGTGCCTGCGCACTCACGTCAACGCCGAGGTCACGGCGACGATCCGGCGCGGACGCGGATTGACCGCGGAGCACGTCGAGGCGTTCGTAGACGGTTTGGCGTCCCTCGACGAGATGGTCGCCGACGAATGCGGGGACACCGCGCGGGCTCTCGTTCTCATCGCCAGCCGGGACCGCGGTGCCAAGTACATCGGCGAAGACTTCCTGGACGGGGACGAGCAGCTCACGCCGGAAGCCCGCGAGTGGAACATCTACTCCCGGCCGAAACCCGCGCGCGTCCTCGTGCAGGAGATCACCCGGCTGCTCGCCCTGACCGGGCCGGTCGTGATCGCCGTCGACCAGCTCGACACCCTCGTCGCGCGGTCCGCCCAGCGCACCCAGGAAATCGGGAACAGCACCGAGGAAAACCAGCTCGTGGCGCAGATCGCCGACGGGCTCATGGGGCTTCGGGAAGTCACCCACAAGACTCTCACCGTGCTGGCTTGCCTGCCCAGCACCTGGGACCAGATCAAGAGCAAGTCGGCGGGCACCGTGCCCGATCGCTTCCGCGAGTCGGTGACTCTCGGGCGGATCCTCGACCCCGAAGTCGGGCGGGCGCTGGTGGCGAAGCGGCTCGGAGTGGCTTACCAGGCCATGGAATTCACTCCGCCGCACCCGACCTGGCCCGTCGCGCCCGTGGCGTTCGCGGAACCCTGGGAACAGTGGACTCCGCGGCAGCTGCTGAAGCGCATCGGCGCGCACATCGAACTCTGCCTGCGCGCCGGGCAGGTCCAGGAGCTCACCTCCTTCGACGAAAAGGTCACTGTGCCACCCCCACCGGTGCGCACCGTGGTCGAGACCGATCGGTTCGCCGACCTCGACACGGAGTTCGAGAAGCTGCAGGCGGAAGCGGAACCCGAGAAGCTGCTCGCCGAGAAGACCGTGGACACGGTGATGCCCGGCCTTCTCTCCGCGGCCCTGCGTTGCTGGGTCACGGAAGTCGGCGACGACGACCTCGAATGGTCGTGTGAGCGCCAGAACGGGCGCAGCGAGGTGCACGCCTGGCTCTCCCGGACCCTCGACGAGGCCGCGGACCTGCAGGAGCACTGGGCGTTCCGGGCGATCGCCGCACGGGACCCCCGGGCCGCGTTGAGCCGGTTCCGCAAGGCCCGGTCCGCCGCGGGACAGTTGCAGGGCGCGGACAACCGCCACCTCATCATCCTGCGCGAGGCCTGGGGACGTGGGGCCAAGACGAAATTGGAAGTCGAGAAGTTCACGGCTGCGGGCGGGAAGACGCTCCGGCTCAGCGAGCCCGATGTCCGGACCTTCTCCGCGTTGCAGAAGATGCTCGGCACCGGCGGCCGTGAGCTGCACGAGTGGCTGATCGACCGGCGGCCCGCGAGCCGGTCGGATCTGTTGTCGACGGTTCTGCCGGAGAAACCATCGGAGAATGCGTCGGAGAAGCCGCCGGGGCGGCCCGCCGAAGGGACGCACCCGCCGCCCGCTGATGGCGAGATCACGCTCGGGACCGTCGTCGGCTCTGGGGAGCCCGTGCGGGTCGGGCTTTCCGCGCTGCGCAAGCACGCCGCCGTCTTCGCCGGATCCGGTTCCGGGAAGACCGTGCTGCTCCGGCGGATCATCGAGGAATGCGCGCTGCTGGGCGTCTCCGCGATCGTCCTGGACCCGAACAACGACCTCGCCCGGCTCGGCGACGCCTGGCCCACGCCGCCCGACGGCTGGGGGCCCGACGATGCCCAGCTCGCGAAGCGGTACCTCGCCGAAACCGACGTCGTCGTCTGGACGCCGGGGCGGGCCACCGGGCGGCCGCTCGCGTTCCAGCCGCTGCCGGACTTCGGCGGTGTCCTCGACGACTCCGACGAGTTCGCCGCCGCCGTCGAGGTGGCCGTCGCGACGCTCGCGCCACAAGCGAGGCTCACCGGGAGCACCGCGAAGACGAACATCGGGCTCGCGGTGCTGCGCCAGGCGGTCGTCCGGCACGCGCGGACCGGGTCGCGCAGCCTGCCCGAGCTCATCGAGCTGCTGACCGACCTGCCCGAGGACGTCAGCAACCTCAACGACGCCCCGCGCATCGCGGCCGGCCTGGCCGAGGTGCTGAAGGCGGCGATGGTCAACGACCCGCTGTTCGCCGGCGGCGGCGAACCGGTCGACCCGGGCGTGCTGCTGACCCCGGCGGCCGGCAAGCGGGCCCGGGTGTCGGTGATCAGCTTCGTCGGCCTGCAGGCCGACGAGCAGCGGCAGAACTTCGTCAACCAGCTGCAGATGGAGCTGTTCGCGTGGATCAAGCGCAACCCGGCGGGCGACCGGCCGCTGGGCGCGCTGTTCGTGATGGACGAAGCCCAGACGATGGCGGCGTCGGGCACGCTGACGGCGAGCACGCGCAGCACGATCGTCCTCGCGTCGCAGGCCCGCAAGTACGGCTTGGGCCTGCTGTTCGCCACCCAGGCGCCCAAGGGCCTGCACAACCAGGTGGTCGGCAACGCGATGACGCAGTTCTTCGGCCGCCTCAACAGCCCCGCTCAGATCGCGGCGGCCAACGAGCTGGCCCGGGCGAAGGGAAGCCCGGTCGCGGACATCTCCCGGCTGGAACGGGCGCAGTTCTACGTGGCGGGCGAGGCGTTCGGGTTCCGCCAGGTGGCGACGCCGCTGTGCCTGTCCCACCACCCGGCGAGCCCCTTGCGCCTGGAGGAGGTGATCACCCGGGCGCGCGGCGAGGGGGAGTAGGCGACGCCCGCTCACTCGCCGCTGTCGATCCGGGCGTCTCCTGTTCGACGCACTGGTGACCACGACGCAGAGGAGGCGGGGCGGCGATGACCGGACCGATCAGGGTGTACATGACGACGTCGCTCGACGGCTTCGTGGCGGGGCCGGACGATCGCCCCGGGCAGGAAATGGGGCGCGGCGGTTTCCGCTTGTTCGACTGGCTGGACGACCGTCACGGCGACGGGCCGAGCGGGCAGGTGTTCGCCGAGGCGATGGCGACGGGCGCGCTGATCTCCGGCCGGCGCACGTTCGAGCTGGCCGGCCGCTGGGGCGGTGACCACCACGACGGCGTTCCGATCCACGTGCTGACCCACCACGTCGACCCGTCCGACACCCCGCCCGGGAGCGCGCGGTTCTTCACGGATGTGGTGGCGTGCGCGGAAGATGCACGCGCCGCGGCGGGCGACCGCGCGGTGATGGTCCACGGCGCCGGTGCCACGCAGGCGTTGCTGAAAGCCGGTTTGGTCGACGAGCTGGAACTGCACGTCGTGCCCGTACTGCTCGGCGCCGGCCGCCGGTTGTTCGGGGAAGGGACACCCGTCGAGCTGGAACTCGTGCGGCAGCTGGCGGATCGCGACGTACTCCACTTGCGGTACGCCGTGCGCCGGTGAAGGACGCCCGGTCCCGGGCGCGACACCCGGGACCGAGCGAGGAGATCAGTCGGCGTCCGGGAAATGGATGTCGGCGACGTGGACGTCCACCGAGGCGACCTCGAGGCCCAGGTACTGTTCCACCGCTTCGACGACCTGGATGCGGATCTGCTCGGCCAGCGTCTTCACCGCGCGCCCGAACTCGACGACCAGCGTGACGGCGATCGTGGCGACCTCGCCCTCGACCTCGACCGAGGTGCCCGCCTCGTCGAGCTCGTAGACGCCTTCGGCCTTGCGGGCGACCCGGATGACGATCTTCGAGACGACGCCGTCGGCCACCGTGGTGCTGCCGCGAGCGCCGGCGGCGGCACGGGATCCGGCTTCTTCGGCGGCATCGGTTTCCGTGGCGACGACCACCGGAACCTCTTCGGCGGCTTCGGTCTCGTCCGCGACCGCTTCGTCGGCGGTGCCGGTGTCCTCGCCGGACTCTTCGGACTCGTCGGATTCGATGGCCTCGTCGGCTTCGATCGTCGAGTCCGCGACCGCTTCACCGGACGCGTCGTCGGTGGTGTCCACTTCGGCTTCGCCGGTGGCGCCGGCTTCGTCCACGCCGGCGGTTTCGTCGACAGCGTCCTCGGTCCCGGTCGTGTCCTCAACGGGCTCGACCGTCGCGGTCTCGGCGGCGTCGACGGTCGCGGGGGCCGCGTCGCCGTAGCCGTAACCTTCTGAACTGGGAGTTTCGTTCTGAGCGCGACCGAAGATGCTGTTGATGACGTCGGACATGTTTCCCCTTTTCGGGAGCGACGAACACGGATGGGGACGAGCGGAGACGGCGACACTATAGGGGCATCGACCATGATCCCCGTCACAGACCCCCGGGTTCGAGACTCGCTTGTGTCCCAACAGATATCCGGCGCGAGACAACGCTCTCCCGGTTGACCGGACCAGTGATCACGGTCCGTCAGACGGGGGTGAGCGATCAGTGATGCCGACGCGGAAATGACGTCCAGGAATTGTCCACTTTCCGTCCGGCGGATATTCCGTCAGCCATTCCGGAACAGGCTCGCGGGAACGCTCGTCCCCAATGCGCGGTACCCGGCGGGGTTGAGGTGCAGGTGGTCACCGACGTCGTAGGCGGGCAGCAGCCGGGTCGGTGCCGCCGGGTCGCGGACCACGCGGTCGAAGTCCAGGACCGCGTCGAAATGACCGCGGATCCACGCGTTCACCGCGGTCCGGGCCGCCTCGCGCAGCGGGTCGTCGTACGCCTCGTTGCCGCCGAACGGGGTCAACGTCGCTCCGTACACCCGGATGTCCGCCGCGTGGGCGCGGGTCAGGATCTGGTCGTACGCGTCGATCAGGTCCGCCGCCGTGGACGCGGCGGAAGCGGGAGCCGCCGTGCCGATGTCGTTCACGCCCTCGAACACGATCGCCCACGAAACCCCGCTCTGGGCCAGCAGGTCGCGGTCCAAACGCGCCAGGACGTTGGGCCCGAGTCCGTCCTGCAGCACCCGGTTGCCGCCCGCGGCCTCGTTGACCACCGCCGACGACAGCCGGGACGCCAGCACGTCCGGCCAGCGGTCGTTGCCGTTGGTAGTCGAACCCCGGCCGTCGGACAGGGAATCGCCGATCACCGCCACCGCCGACGCGGGGGAGAGAACCTCGATGCCGCTGAGGAAGTACCAGTGGTCCACCGGTGTCGCGCCGGCCAGGTCGGCGGCGGTCACCTGGTTGCCCGGCACCAGGTAGGACGTCGTGCGCGAACCCGGGTGGGACGTGATCGACAGCGATCCCTGGCCGTGCGCCAGGTACGTCGTCACCGTGAGGTTCTCGAAGGGACGCACCGGGAACGGCAGCGGGTCCGACACCACCTGCGCGCCCGCCGGGATCGTCGTCGACGGCTTGCCGTGGAACGTCACCGGCAGCACACTGCCGGGGACCACCGACGAAACCCCCGCGCGTCCGTCGAGAGGCCGGCCCACCGAGACGGCCGAAAGCGGCAGCGGCGCCCCGCCGAAGGCGTTCGAGAACCGCAGGCGGATCCGGGGCCCGCCGGCGGACACGTGCGCGGTCTGGCGCAGGGAAGCGTTGTCCAGCACCCGGTCGGTACCCGTGTACGGCGCCGGCGGCAGGTTGGCGGGCTCGGTCAGCTGCGGCATCGACGTCCAGGTCGCCACCCAGTGCGACGCGGGTGGGTGCCCGGAGGCACCCACCACCAGCGCGGTCAAGACGGCCAGGACGGCGACCACCGCGGTCCGTTTCACCGCCCGAACTCCGGCGCCAACACGCGGTCGAAGCCGACTTCACGGCGAGGCCCGCTCAGAGTGCAGTGCAGGGTCGCCTCGAACCGCTCGCTCGACGTCCCCACGCGCAGTTCGACGTCGCCGGGCTCGACCAGGCGCCGGCCCGACCGGCCCGTGTACGACGTGAGGTCCGCGTGCAGGCCGATGTCCACGACGACCGTCTCGCCCGGCTCCAGCGCAACCCGGCGGGCCGCGATCAGCTGCCGCTCGGGGCGCACGACCTCCGCCACCGGGTCGTGCAGGTACACCTGGACCACTTCCGACGCGGGCCGGGAGTGGTCGTTCCGCAGCGTCACCCGGACCCGGCACACGCCGTCGGTCGGCCACAGCGAACCGGTCGCGCTCACGTCGACCCAGGTCGCGGGCGCGTAGGACAGGCCGTGCCCGAACGGGAACAGCGCCGTCGGGTCGACCGTGCTCACCTCGCTGCGGCGGCCGAGCGGCGCCGCGAGGTACGTCGAGGGCTGGCTCGCGCCGGCCGCCGGGAAGCTGACCGGCAGGCGGCCGGACGGGTTGATCCGTCCACTGAGGACACCTTCGAGCGCGGGCCCGCCTTCTTCGCCGGGGTAGAAACCGGAGACCACCGCCGCGAGCCGGTCGATCTGCCGGGAAAGCTCGTACGGACGGCCGGAGAGCAGCACCAGCACGACCGGCTTGCCCGTGGCCAGCAAGGCCTCCAGCAGTTCCTCCTGGCGGCCCGGCAGCCGCAGGTCCGGCGCGTCACAGCCTTCGCCGGACGTCCCGCCGCCGAACAACCCGGCCTGGTCGCCCAGCACGGCCACGCAGACGGACGCGGAAGCGCACGCCGCGACCGCTTCCGCGATCCCGTCGTCGTCGCCACCGGTGACCGGGCAGCCCAGTGCGTAGGTGACGTCGAACGACGACCGCAGCGCCTCCACCAGCGTCGGCACCGAGACACCGAACGGGACGTCGGGGTGGTGGACGCCGACGTGCAGCGGGAACGAGTAGCAGCCGAGCATCGCGCCGGCGGCGTCCGCGCGCGGCCCGACGACGGCGATCGAGGCGCCGGGGGACAGCGGCAGCGTCCCGTCGTTGTGCAGCAGCACGATCGACTTCTCCGCCACCTCGCGCGCCAGCGCCCGGGAAGCGGCGTCGTCGAGGTCGACCTCTTCGGGGACTTCCGGCGCCCAGTCCGCGTCGAGCAGCCCCAGCTCGCACTTCTGCCGCAGCACCCGTTCGAGGGCGCGGTCGACGGCGGCGGCGTCGACCGCGCCCCCTTCCACCGCGGCGAGCAGCGGCTCGCCGTAGCAGTCCATGGTGGGCAGTTCCACGTCGATGCCCGCGGTCAGCGCCTGCGCGGCCGCGTCGCCGCGGTCGGCCGCGACACCGTGCAAGCGGTGCAGGAAGGCGACGGCGAAGTAGTCGGCGACGACCGTTCCGGTGAACCCGTAGGTGTCGCGCAGCAGGGCGGTCAGCAGCGCCGGGTCGGCGGCGGACGGGACGCCGTCGGTGTCGGTGTAGGCGTTCATCACCGACCGCGCGCCCGCGTGCAGCGCCAGCTCGAACGGCGGGAGCAGGACGTCCGCGATCTCGCGCGGCCCGGCCGAAACCGGCGCCAGGTTGCGTCCGGCGCGCGAAGCGGAGTACCCGACGAAGTGCTTCAGCGTCGCGACCACGCCGGCCGACTCGAGCCCGGCGACGTACGCCGACCCGATCGTCCCGACCAGGTACGGGTCCTCGCCGATCGTCTCCTCGACGCGGCCCCAGCGCAGGTCCCGCGCCACGTCCAGGACCGGCGCGAGCCCCTGGTGCACGCCCAGTCCCCGCATCGTCTGCCCGATCCGCGTAGCCATCCGGCGCACCAGGTCCGGGTCGAACGTCGCGCCCCAGGACAGCGGGGCCGGGTAGATCGTCGCCTGCCACGCGGCCAGCCCGGTCAGGCATTCCTCGTGGACGACGGCGGGAATGCCGAACCGGCTGCTCGAGACGATCTGGCGTTGCGTGCGGGCGAGGCTGTGCGCCCCGATCAGCGGATCGACCGGCCGGGTGCCGAAGGCGCGGGTCAGCTGCCCGATGCCGTGGCGGACCAGGTCGTCGAGGTCGACGGCGGCGTCGACGAAGTCGTGCTGGTGCGGCGCCATCTCCCCGCCGGCGTCGATGCCGACCCAGACGCCGTAGAGCTGGGCGAGTTTTTCGCGCAGCGTCATGCGCGCCATCAGGGCGCGGACGCGTTCGCCCGGGTCGGCCGCGGGGTCGCGCCACGGCTCGGTGGCCGCGGCAGGCTGCGTGGTCAAGGCTTTCCGCCCTTCGTCAGGAGGGAGCTTTCGGGGTTCCGGGTGGCGAAGCCCCGGATGGCACAGGAGTTCAGGAGGAGAGGGCCCGGGTCGAGCTCCGCACCACCAGGCCGGTGTCGAGGGTGACGTGGGTGCGCCCGACCTCGTCGCCGTTGATCAGCGCGATGAGCATGCTGATCGCCCGGTGGCCCATCTCGCGGATCGGCTGGTCCACTGTGGTCAGTGGCGGGCTGCAGAGCGCGGATTCCGGCACGTTGTCGAAGCCGACCACCGAAAGGTCGTCCGGCACCGAAAGCCCCAGCTCGCGGGCCGCGCCGACGGTCGCGATGGCCGAGATGTCGTTCGCGGCGAACACCGCGGTCGGCCGGTCCGGGCCGGTCAGCAGGTCGTGCGCCGAGGCCGCGGAAACCTCCGGGTCGTAGGCGCCGACCCGGATCAGGCTCTCGTCGGCGGATACGCCCGCCGCTTCGAGAGCTCGCAGGTACCCGGCCTTGCGCAGCGACGCCGATTCGAGGTCGGGCCGGCCGGCGAGGAACGCGATCCGCCGGTGGCCCAGGTCGAGCAGGTGCTCGGTCGCCAGCTGCGCGCCGCGCAGGTTGTCCGAGTCGATGGTGGGCAGGTGCGACGGCCCGGTGTGCGGGTCGACCGCGACGACCGGCGTGCCGGGGACGGCTTCGAGCGAGACGGCCGGCGTGACGAGCACGGCGCCGTCGACGAGCGTGCCCGAAAGTCTGGAGAGGTACCGCTTTTCCCAGCCCACGGGGTCGCCCGTGCGCCCGCCCGCGGAGTAGACGACGAGCTCGAACCCGCTGCCGCGGATGGCGTCCGCGGCCCCCTTGAGCAGCTCGGTCGAGAACGGTTCGAGGTCGGCGACCAGAATCCCGATCACATTGGTCCGGTGGTTGCGCAGGCTCTGCGCCACGAGACTGGCTTCGTAGCCGAGCTCTTCGATCACCGCGCGGACCTTCGCGAGCGTCGCGGCGGAGACGCCGTAGCGATCGTTGATCACTTTGGAAACCGTGGCCACCGAGACGCCGGCGTGGGCCGCGACGTCACGGATGGTCACCCTGGAACTGGGCTGCATCGGCTCAGACTAGCCATGTAAAACGTTATCGACAACGATTGACATCCGATTTGCCCGGGAGCAGACTCTTCGCCACCCGGGCGCTGTCACGCCCCGTCCAACTCGGCCGAAGTCGTCAGGAGTGGACCCACGATGTCTCTGAAACGCCGGATCCCCGTACTCGCCGCCCTCGTGGCTGTCATGCCACTTGCGCTTTCGGCGTGCAGCGGGGGGACCGACACGCCCGCACAGCCGAGCGGCCCGGTCACCCTCACCTGGTGGCACAACGGCACCACCGACCCGATCAAGTCGATCTGGGAGAAGGTCGTCACCGACTACCACCAAGCGCACCCCGACGTCACGATCAAGGCCCAGCCGCTGCAGAACGAGGACTTCCCCACCAAGGTCCCGCTCGCCCTGCAGGGGGCGGAGCCGCCGGACGTCTACCAGTCCTGGGGCGCCGGAGACCTGGCCTCGCAGATCACGTCGGGCAAGGTCGCCGACATCACCGACGCCACGAAGCCGTGGATCAGCCAGACCACCGGGAAGTTCGGGGAGAACTGGCAGGTCGACGGCAAGCAGTACGGGGTGCCGTTCGAGCAGCACTTCGTCGGCTTCTGGTACCGCAAGGACCTCTTCCAGCAGGCGGGGATCACCACCCCGCCGAAGACGATGGACGAGCTGAACGCCGCCGTCACGCAGCTGAAGGCCAAGAACATCGCGCCGATCTCGGTCGGCGGCAAGGACCGCTGGCCCGACGCCTTCTACTTCAACTACTTCGCCATCCGCGAATGCTCGGTCGACGTGCTCAAGCAGTCGGTGAAGGCGGTCAAGCTCGACGACCCGTGCTGGACGAAGGCCGGCCAGGACCTGAAGAGCTTCCTGGCCACGCAGCCGTTCCAGACCGGGTTCGCCGGCACGCCGGCCCAGCAGGGTGCGGGCAGCTCCGCCGGTCTCGTCGCCAACGGCAAGGCGGCGATGGAACTGCAGGGCGACTGGGAACCCGGCACGATGTCGGCGCTGACCGACGACAAGCAGCTGGATTCGAAGGTCGGCTGGTTCCCGTTCCCGTCCGTGGCGGGTGGCCAGGGTGACCCGAACGCGGTGCTCGGCGGCGGCGACGGCTTCGCCTGCACGACCCGCGCGTCGAAGGCGTGTGCGGACTTCCTGCAGTACCTGGGCAGTGAGCCGGTGCAGACGCAGCTCGCCGCCCAGGGGGCCGGCCTGCCCGTCAACACCGTCGCCGCCAAGTCGCTGAAGACCGACACGCTGCGGGCCGTCTACGACTACGGCACGAAGGCGCCCTACCTGCAGATGTACTTCGACCGGGCGTTCCCGACCGCGGTCGGCGCGGCGCTGAACGACGCGGTGAGCAACATGTTCGCCGGTCAGGGCACCCCCGAAGGCATCGTGGCCGCCGTCAACCAGGCCGCGGCGGGCAACAAGTGACCACGGCGACGACCCCGGTGCGGACGGCGGAACGGCCGTCCGCACCGGCGGTCCGAGCCCGGGCGCACCGTCCGAGCCTGCGGAAACGGCTCGAGCTGGCGCTCCTGCTCGGGCCGGCCCTGCTGCTGTTCGCCGGGTTCGTCCTGGTGCCGATCGGGATCGCCGCCTTCTACAGCCTGTTCAAGTGGAACGGCTTCGGCCCGCTCGACGACTTCATCGGCTTCGACAACTACGTCGACGCGTTCTCCGGCGACGTGTTCCAGGGCGCCATCGGGCACAACCTGATCATCGCAGGACTGTCGATCGTGGTGCAGCTGCCGCTGTCGATCGGGTTGGCGATGCTGCTCAACCGCAAGCTGCGGGGCCGCGCGGTGCTGCGCGCGCTGGTGTTCGCGCCGTACGTGCTTTCCGAGGCGATCACCGCGGTGATCTGGGCGCTCATGTTGCAGCCGAACGGGTTCGCCGACCAGGTGCTCAAGGGCGCCGGGCTCGGCGGCCTGATCCACAACTGGCTGGCCGACCCGGGCATCGTGCTCTACACGCTGTTCGCGGTGATCACCTGGAAGTACATCGGCTTCGGCATCATCCTGCTGCTGGCCGGCCTGCAGGGCGTGCCCGCCGAGCTGCGCGAAGCCGCGGCGCTCGACGGCGCGTCGGCCTGGCAGACCACCCGCCACGTCGTGCTGCCGCTGCTCGGGCCGACCATCCGGATCTGGATCTTCCTGTCGGTCATCGGCTCGCTGCAGCTGTTCGACGTCGTCTGGATCATGACGCTCGGCGGCCCGGCGAACGCGTCGACGACGATGGCGACCTACCTGGTCGACCACGGCTTCAAGCGTTACGAATTCGGGTTCGGCTCCGCCGTCGCGGTGATCCTGTTCGTCATCTGCTTCGTGTTCGCCCTGCTGTACCAGCGGTTCGCGCTCCGCCGCGACACCCAGGGCGCCCTGACGAGGATGGTGCACTGATGCGTTCACGCCGGTTCGGCCTGTCGGTGGGCTACCTCGCGGCGATCGTCGTGCTCGGGGTGACCGTCGTGCCGCTGCTGTTCGTCGTGCTCGGCGGGTTCCGCACCAACGCCCAGATCAACAACGACCCGGCCGGGCTGCCCGGCCCGTGGATCCCGGACAACTACGCCTCGATCCTCGGCTCGAGCGCGTTCTGGACCTTCCTCGGCAACAGCGCGCTGATCGCCGTGATCGCGACCGCGGTCGCGGTCGGCCTGGGCTCGATGGCCGGGTACGCGCTGTCGCGGTACCAGTTCAAGGGCCGGGAGAGCCTGTACACCCTGTTCACGCTCGGCCTGCTGTTCCCGCTGACCGTGGCGACGCTGCCGCTGTACCTGTGGCTGCGCCAGCTGGGCATGCTCGAAAGCTTCTGGGGCGTGGCGATCCCGGAGGCGGCGTTTTCGCTGCCGGTGACGATCGTGATCCTGCGGCCGTTCATGCACGCCATCCCGGGTGAGATCGAGGACGCGGCCGTGCTCGACGGCGCGAGCCGGCTCGGGTTCTTCTGGCGCATCCTGCTGCCGCTGTCGACCCCGGCCCTCACCACGGTCGCCGTCCTCGCCTTCGTCACGAGCTGGAACGCCTACCTGCTGCCGCTGCTGGTGTTCAACGACTCCGGGCACTTCACGCTGCCGCTCGGCGTCGCCACGTTCCGGACCCAGTACTCCCAGGACACCGCCCGCGTGCTCGCGTTCACCGCGCTGTCGATGATCCCGGCGCTCGCGTTCTTCGTGCTCGCCGAACGGCGCATCGTCGGCGGGCTGACCGGATCCGTTAAGGGCTGACTCAGGAGGTCTCCCGTGCCGTCCGAGGTCCACCGCCGTACCTTCTTGCAGTTGCTGGCCCTGGCCGGGGCGGGATCCGCCGCCCTGCCGGGGCTGGCCGAAGCCGGGACCGGGTTCCCGCTGGCGTCGCGGGGAAAGGTCGCGACGATCGTGGTGGATCCCGGGGACCTGCCCGGGGTCCGGCGGGTCGCCGGCGACCTGGCCGCCGACGTCGAGCGCGTCACGGGCGTCCGGCCGGTCGTGACCGGCGTGGTCCCCGCCCACGGGCCGGTGGTGCTGGTCGGCACGCTCGGCCACAGCCCGGCGGTCGACTCGCTCGTCGCGGCCGGTCGCCTGGACGTGCGGGGGATCGCCGGGAAGTGGGAGACGTCGCTGAGCCAGGTGGTCGACGGACGCCTGGTCCTCACCGGGAGCGACCAGCGGGGCGTGATCTACGGCGTCTACGAGGTCTCGCGGCGCATCGGCGTGTCCCCGTGGTACTGGTGGGCCGACGTCCCGCCGGCCCGGCGCGCGGAGCTGCACATCCCGGGGGAGCGGTTCAGCCTCGGGACGCCGCACGTGAAGTACCGCGGGTTCTTCATCAACGACGAGAACCCCGCGCTCGGCACCTGGGCCCCGGCGTACTTCGGTCCCGGGAAGGCACCGGGCTACCCGGGCGGCTTCAACCACCTCTTCTTCGCCAAGGTCTTCGAGACGATGCTGCGGCTGCGGGCCAACTACCTGTGGCCGGCGGTGTGGGGCCGCGCGTTCGCCGAGGACGACCCGCTCAACCACGCCACCGCCAAGGAGTACGGCGTCGTGATGGGCACCTCGCACGAGGCGCCGATGATGCGCGGGATCGAGGAGTGGAACCGGCACGCGGTGCCGGCGGTCCGCGACGCCGCCGGGAACATCACGACGCCGGGGCACGACCCGTACGGCGGCACGGGGGAGTGGAGCTTCCGGCGCAACGGCGAGGCGATCAAGGCCTACTGGACCGACGGGATCCGCCGGATGGCCCGCGAGGACTTCGAAGGCGTCGTCACGCTCGGCATGCGCGGCAACGGCGACGTCAGCCTGCCGGACGGCGACGGCATCGAGCTGATGCGGGAAATCCTCGCCACCGAAAGGGAAATCCTCGCGCGCGAGCTGAGCACGGACGTGCCGCAGGTGTGGACGCTGTACAAGGAGGTGCAGCGCTACTGGGCGCAGGGCCTGCGCCCGCCCGACGACGTCATCGTGGTCTTCACCGACGACAACTGGGGCAACATCCGCAAGCACCCCGACCTCGCGCTGCCCCGGCATCCGGGTGGGTACGGGCTGTACTACCACTTCGACTACGTCGGCGGCGGCCGCAACTACAAGTGGGTCGACACGACGCTGATCGCGAACACGTGGGAGCAGCTGCACCAGGCCGCTTCCTACGGGAACGACCGGCTGTGGGTGGCCAACGTCGGCGACATGAAGGGCAACGAGCTGCCGCTGCAGTTCTTCCTCGACTACGCGTGGGACCCGTCGGCGCTCCCGGCCGAGCGATTGTCCACTTGGGAGCGTGAGTTCGCCTCGGCGAACTTCGGGTCCGCACTGGCTTCCGACATCGCGTCGGTCCTGCACGACTACGGCCGGCTGCAGTCGCGCCGGAAGCCGGAGCTGCTGAACCGGCTGATCACGCTCCAGCCGGACGGCACGATCGTGTACGACGACCAGGCGACGCCGTTCAGCCTGGTGAACTACCGCGAGCTGGACCGGGTCACCGACGAGTGGCAGGACCTCGCGGCGCGCACGTCCCGGATCGCGGCGCGGGCGCCCTCGGCGTACCGGGACGCCTTCTACGAACTGGTTTCCTACGCGGTCACGGCGTCGGCGAACCTCTACGCGCTGCGGCGCGCCGAGTTCACGAACCTGTTGTACGCGGCCCAGGGCCGGGCTTCGGCGAACGGGCTCGCCGCCGTCACCGAAGCCCGCTTCGCCGACGACCTCGCGCTGGCGGAGAAGTACAACACCGGCATCGCGGGCGGCAAGTGGCAGGGCTTCCAGACCCAGCCGCACATCGACTACGGCGACGTCGCCCGCTACGGCCCGAACGCGCCCTGGCAGCAGCCGGAGCTGAACAACGTCGCGATACCGGACGTCATCTTCCCCGCGGTGCGGCGGCTCGACCTGCCCGCCGCCGCGACGCTGGGTGTCGCCGTCGACGGGTCCCCGCAGGCGTGGCCGGGTGCCGCGGGACGGCCGGTGCTGCCGGAGTTCAGCCCGTACCAGACCGCGCCGGCGCAGTACATCGACGTGTTCAACCGAGGGCGGACGCCGTTCCGCTGCACCGTGTCGGCGGGCGCGCCGTGGGTGCTGGTCGAGCCGCGTGGCGGCCGGGTGGGGGAGGAGCTGCGGATGACCGTGCGGATCGACTGGAGCCGGGCGCCTCAGGGCGTGACGACCGTGCCGGTCACGGTGTCGGGCGCGGGCGAGTCGGTGGTGGTGGACGCCGTCGTGGCGCATCGGCCGCTGCCTCCGTCGTGGCGGCGCGGGTTCGTCGAAGCCGGCGGGTACGTGTCGATGGAGGCTTCGCACTGCAGCGCGAACGTCGGTGCCGCAGGAGCGTCCTGGCGCGCGATCCCGGACCTGGGCCGCACCGGCGCGGGGATGACGCCGTTCCCGGTCACCGCCGCGAGCCGGGCGGTGGGTGCCGGGCCGCGGCTGGAGTACCGGATGACGTTGTTCACGGCCGGGCCGGTGACGGTGTGGGCGTACCTTTCGCCGCGCAGCAACGTGCTGCCGGGTGACGGGCTGCGGTATGCGGTGTCGTTCGACGACGCGGCGCCGCAGGTCGTGAACATCACGAAGGCCACGGGCGCCGATGACATGACGATGAACCGCCAGTGGGAGCGGACGACCTCCGACAACGTGAACCTGACGGCGACGCGGCACGTGGTGCCCGAGCCCGGGCCGCACGTGCTGAAGGTGTGGATGGTCGACCCGGCGGTGGTGGTCCAGAAGCTGGTGGTCGACACGGGGGGCCTGCGGCCGAGCTACCTGGGCCCGCCGGAAAGCAAGCGGTGGCCGGGATGAGCGGGTCGCCGGAGTCCTCACGGCGAGAGCGCTCCTTGCGGCCGGGCGAGCTGCTCGAGCGACCGCCCGCGGGGGCGCCCCCCGTCTTCCACGCTACCGGTGGGCACCGACAGTTCCGGTGCCCGGACGTCCGCTCATCCCCGGCCGGCGGAAACCACCCGAGGTGCTTCGTGTGCCGGGGCGGCCGTGCTGTGCCGGACCACCAGGCTGGTCGCCAGCTCGAGGCGGTGGCTCTCCGGGTGCGTCCCGCGGGCCAGCGCGATCGCCAGCCGCGCTCCCGCGGCCGCCATTTCCTGCAGGGGCTGGCGGATCGTCGTCAGCTCCGGGGTCAGCCAGCGGGCCACCGGCAGGTCGTCGAAACCGATCACGCTCAGGTCGTCCGGGATCCGGAGCCCCGCGTCGCGCGCGGCCTCGTACACGCCCAGAGCCTGCAGGTCGCTGCCCGCGAACACCGCCGTCGGGCGGTCGGGGAGGGTCAGCAGTGACGCCAGCTCCCGGTAGCCGGACCGGACGTGGAAGTCGCCGCGGCGCACCAGCGCCGGGTCGAACGCCAGCCCGGCCGTCTCCAGCGCCGTGCGGTAGCCGTCGATCCGGGCCCGGCTGCACAGCACCCCGTCCGGCCCGCCGATCATCGCGATCCGGCGGTGCCCCAGCTCCACCAGGTGCCGGGTGGCGGTCAGCCCGCCCTGCCAGTTCGTGGCCCCGATCGAGGGCGTCTCCGGCCCGGGCGCGCCGGCCGGGTCGACCACGACGAGCGGGATGTCGCGGGCCCGCAGCTTCGCCAGCTGCCCGCCGGTGAAGTCGGAGCACACCGAGACGATGCCGACCGGCCGCCGCGCCAGCACGCTTTCCAGCCAGCTCTGCCCGGGCGTGTGCCGGCCCGACGAATCCGCGAGCACGACCGCCATTCCGTTTTCGCGGGCCACGCACTCGACCCCGCGGATGATTTCGAGTGCCCACGTGCTTTCGAGTTCGTGGAACATCAGTTCCAGCAATCGCGAACGGCGGGACCGTTCGTCGGCGCGCCGGCGGTAACCGTATTTCCCGATGACCGCTTCCACCCGGGCCCGGGTGCTTTCGGCGACGTCGGGGCGGCCGTTCAGCACTTTCGAAACAGTCGGGACGGAAACCCCCGTCTCGGCGGCGATCCGGGCGATGGTGACCCGGGAGGCGATCGGCTCGGAATCGTCAGACTTCGTTGTCATGAAGGAGATTCTAAGTCATCGAAACCCGGTTGGACACACTTCGAAAGTTTCGGAAATCGGAGGAAAGAGATGCTGAGAAGTATTCCTATTAAACGCGCCCTGCTGACGGCCGCGGTCGTCGCGGGCATTGCCGTGTGGCAGGCGCCGGCGGCTTCGGCGGCCGTTCCGCTGAAAGACATCACCCATCGCTACGTCGGGAGTGCGGTGGCGGCGGCGTACCTGGCGGACGAAGCCGATTACCGGGCCGTGCTCACCCGTGAATTCGACAACGTGACGCCCGAGAACGAGATGAAATGGGGCACGGTCGAAGCGGTTCGCGGCCAGTACGACTGGTCGGGCGCCGACGCGATCGTCCGGTACGCGCAAACGCACCACAAGACCGTCCGCGGCCACACGCTCGTCTGGCACTCCCAGCTGCCGGACTGGGTGGCGGCGCTGCCCGCCGGCGAGCTGCGGCGCGTCCTGCGCGACCACATCACCACGGAAGTCAAGCGGTACAAGGGAAAGATCCGCGCCTGGGACGTCGTCAACGAGATCTTCAACGAGGACGGCACACGGCGTGACACGGTCTTCCGGCAGAAGCTCGGCGACGGGTTCGTCGCGGACGTCTTCCGCTGGGCGCACGCGGCCGACCCATCGGCGACGCTCTACATCAACGACTACAACATCGAAGGGATCAACCCGAAGAGCGACGCGGTGTACGACCTGGTGAAGACGCTCCGGCGCCAGGGCGTCCCGATCGGCGGTGTCGGGGTCCAGGCGCACCTGTCGATCCAGTACGGCTTCCCGGCGGAGTACCGCGAGAACCTCGCCCGGCTGACGAAGCTCGGCGTGGACGTGGCGATCACCGAGGCGGACGTCCGGATCCCGACCCCGCCGGACGCGGCGAAGCTCGACACGCAGGCGACCTACTTCGACCGGCTGTGGGACGGCTGCCAGGCGGTCCGGCGGTGCGTGGAGTTCACGACGTGGGGCTTTACCGACCGGCATTCGTGGGTCCCGGACGTGTTCCCGGGTGAGGGAGCGGCCTGCCTGTTCGACGAGAACCTGCGCCCGAAGCCCGCGTACCTGCGCATCAACCCCTGAGCCGACGCCGTGAGGGGCACCTTCAGGGACGCGAAGTCCCTGAAGGTGCCCCTTCACGGCATTACGTCGGGCACCGGACCCGGCCGCAGGCCGCGTGCGGCGAGGTCCGCGAGGATCCGGGGGACCGCTTCGACCGTCGCCGGCCGGCCTTCGTGCATCAGCACGACGCCGCCCGGCTCGGCGCGCGCCGTCGCGGCCACGATCTCGTCCGCGGAGGCGCCCGCCCAGTCGCGGGTGTCGACGGTCCACAGCACCTCGGCCAGCCCGTGCGACACGGACGACACCGTCGCCCGGACGGCGTCGTCCGTGTCGCCGTAGGGCGGCCGGAACAGCACCGGGCGCACCCCGGTCAGCGAAACCAGGAGGTCCTGCGTCCGCCGGACCTCCTGGTCGCGGGCCTCGGCGGGAAGGCCGGTCAGGTACGGGTGGGTCCACGTGTGGTTGCCGATCACGTGCCCGGCGGCCGCGATCTCCCGGACCAGCGCCGGGTGCGCGGCGGCGTGCTCGCCCCACAGGAAGAACGTCGCCCGTACCCCTTCGAGCGCGGCCAGCAGCGCCGGCGTGGTCGAAGGGTACGGGCCGTCGTCGAAGGTCAGGGCCACCGCGTCCATGCGGCCAAGATCACCCGGCGCCGCCGCGGAGGCAAGGACTTTCGGCGGGCTTTCGTCAGCGGGCCAGCGCGGCCAGCCGCTTGGCGGTCGGCCACCGGACGTTCCACGCCCAGCCGAGCTTCTCGAACGCCCAGATCACCCGGGCGGAGATGTCGATCTGCCCGCGCTGCGCGCCGTGGCGGGCCGACGTCGGGTCCGCGTGGTGGGTGTTGTGCCAGGACTCGCCCATCGACAGGATCGCCAGCGGCCAGAAGTTCGCCGAGCGGTCGCGGCTGGCGAACGGGCGTTCGCCGATCATGTGGCAGATCGAGTTCACCGACCACGTCACGTGGTGCTGGAACGAGATCCGCGCCAGGCCGGCCCAGAGGAACGCGGTGAGCGCGCCCCACCACGACAGCGTGATCAGCCCGCCGAGCAGCGCCGGGAGCGCCAGGCTCACCACCACCCACACCGGGAAGAGCCGGTCGACGACGCGGATGTCGCGGTCGGCCTCGAGGTCGGGGGCGAACCGGTCCACGTTGGTCTTGTCGCGCCCGAAGAGCCAGCCCATGTGGGCGTGCCAGAAGCCGCGGGCGAGGGCGACCGGGGAGCTGCCGAACAGCCACGGCGAGTGCGGGTCGCCCTCGCGGTCGGAGAACGCGTGGTGACGGCGGTGGTCGGCGACCCAGCCGATCACCGGACCCTGCGCCGCGAGCCCGCCGGCGATGGCCAGCGCGATCCTCAGCGCCCGCTTCGCGCGGAACGCGCCGTGGGTGAAGTAGCGGTGGTAGCCGACGGTGATGCCGAGCGTCGACACCACGAAGAACGCGCCGCCGATGGCGAGGTCGAGCCAGCTGACGCCCCAGCCCCAGAACACCGGGACGGCCGCGGCGAGCGCGAGGAACGGGACCAGCAGGAACGTGCGGATGGTGATCAGCTCGGCGACGGTCTGGCGGCCGGAAAGCACGGGTTTGGCGACGGGTCGGGGAGCCTTCAGGGAGGCTGTCATGCAGTACTCGTTTCGAAGTCGAAGTCAGCGCGCGCGGAGCGGGAGTCCGGGCTCACGCGCGGCGGCCGGGGAGCGGGAACACCCGGGGCCAGCGGTCTTACGGTGTGCCGGGCGCTTCGCCGCTCCTGCGGGCGATCGCCTGGACGGGCCACCGGTCGGGAGCGGGACCGGCGGGACACCGGCATCCGAGGGGCTCTCGACACCACCCACGTTACAGGAATGTTGTGAATCCGCAGTGTGGCGGCGCAGTGTGGCGCCAACGAGAAAGGCCCCCGCCCCGGTGAGGGGGCGAGGGCCTTCGGTGCCTCGTGGCTCAGATGACGCTCACGCGCTGGGCCTGGGGGCCCTTCTGACCCTGGCCGATTTCGAACTCCACGCGCTGACCCTCGTCCAGCGACTTGAAGCCGCTGCCCTGGATCTCGGAGTAGTGGACGAACACGTCCGGACCCCCGCCGTCCTGCGCGATGAAGCCGAAGCCCTTTTCACCGTTGAACCACTTGACACTGCCCTGAGCCATACCCATACCTACTCTTTTTTGGTGAGCCTGGGCGTCCCGTTCGGACGCCCGGTCTCGGAACCATTATCCCATTGCCGGTCCGGACTTGGCCAGCCCCGGTGGTCAAACTCCCCAATCGGGGCGCAGCGGCATGCCCATCCCGCCCTCGCTGTCGGTCCGGACGCCCAGGATCTGGTGCAGTTCGATCTCCCGGCGTTCGAAGGCCAGCCGGCAAGCTGCCAGGTAGAGCGCCCAGACCCGGCTTCGGCCGGCGCCCGCCTCGGCGACCGCCTCGTCCCAGTGTTCGTCGAGGTTCGCGCACCACCCGGCCAGCGTCAGGGCGTAGTGCTCGCGGAGGTTCTCCGAGTGCCGGACCTCCAGGCCCGCGTCGTGCATGGCCGTGACGAGCTCGCCGGGCGCCTCGAGCTCGCCGTCCGGGAAGACGTAGCGGTCGATGAACCCGCGCGAGCGGTGCGCGACGCTGGTGTCCGGGTTGGTGATGCAGTGGTTGAGCAAGCGCCCGTGCGGCTTGAGCTTGGCCGCGAGGAACCGGAAGTAGCCGGGCACGTTGCGGGCGCCGATGTGCTCGGTCAGGCCGATCGACGAGATCGCGTCGAAGCCGGTCTCGGTGACGTCCCGGTAGTCGAGGTGGCGGATCTCGGCACGGTCGGCCAGGCCGAGCGCGACGATGTTCTTCTGCGCCCACTGGGCCTGCTCGCGCGAGAGCGTGACGCCGAGCGCCTCGACGCCGTAGTGCCGGACGGCGTGCGCGACCATCCCGCCCCAGCCGCAGCCGACGTCGAGCAGCCGCATCCCGGGCTTGAGGCCGAGCTTGCGGCAGACCAGGTCGAACTTGTGTTCCTGCGCCTCCTCCAGCGAGGCATCGGCCTCGGGGAACACCGCGCACGTGTAGGCCATCGACGGGCCGAGGACCAGCTCGTAGAACCGGTTGGACACGTCGTAGTGGCTGGCGATGGCCTCGCTGTCGCGGCTCTTCGAGTGCCGCAGCGCGGTCATCCCGCGCCGGAGCCGGCTCGGGTGCTCCTCGGCGGGCGGCTTGACGACCCGCAGGTGGCGGGCGCCGAGCTTGCGCAGCAGCCACAGCCGGTCGGCCGGCGTGAGCTGGTCGACCTGGGCCGACAGCGCGTGCAGCGCCGTGTAGAGGTCACCGGTGACGTCGAGCGCGCCGGCGACGTACGCGCGGGCGAGCCCGAGGTCGCCGGGGGAGGACATCAGGTAGTCCAGCGCCAGGGGCGAGCGCACCTGGATCGCCACCGGCGCGTCGGCCGGGCCGCTGCTGCTGCCGTCGTAGGCGCTGATCGACACGGTCGCGCGGGGGCCGAGCAGGCGCTCGAAGACCTCGCCGACCGGGGTGCTTGCCTGGTTCACGTTCGTTCCTTTCACCGGCGGCGGACACATTTTTCGTAGAGGCCGAGCAGCCGCCCGGCCGGGTCGTAGGTCCGCTTGAGCTCCCGGTAGGTGTCGCCGTTGTAGAGCCGCCAGAACTCGTCTTCGGCGTAGAAGCTGTCCGAATAGAGCGACTTGTGCCCGCCCAGGCGGGTGACCTCGCTCTCGATCATCCGGTTGTGCACGCCGTCGCGCTCACCGGGGTCGAGCGGCACGGCCGACCAGAACCCGAAGTTGACGTAGAGAGCTTCGGGGTCCAGCTCGTAGAGCGGCCACCGCACCCCGCCGGGCCGCTGCCGCAGCGGGCAGACCCACACCGGGCTGATCGGGATCTCCCGCTCGAAGAACTCGAGGAACTCCGCGGCGCGGCCGACCGGCACCTCGATGTCCTGCACGATCGTCTCTTCCGGCGGCAGCCGGCGGAGCTTGAGCAGCCGCTGCGCGATCTTGAACCGGCGGTCGAGCGCCACGGCCTTCCAGTAGACGGAGGACCGCAGGAACCGGCGGCCGAGCAGCAGCCGCGGCAGCCGGTGCTGGACGCCGAACGCGCGGGAGCACCAGAACCAGTCGGTGTCCCAGCGCCAGAGGTAGTCGCGGACGGTGAGGTGGTCGGTTTCGCGGGCCTGGATCGAGCGGTAGTAGATGTCGAGCCAGGTGTAGTCGCTGGTCGCGGGCGCCGTGTCGGCGAACGAGGCCAGGGTGAGGTAGAGCTCGTCCGGGCCGAACACCGTGCCGTCGACGAAGTCGTGCTCGCCGCTGTCGCAGGCCTCGGTGAGGGCGCGGAAGTAGGTGTCCCGGTCGTGGTAGCGCACGTGCCGGAGCTCGACGAACGGCTTCACCGGTTCGAGGACGATCTTCAGGCGCAGGGCGTAGCCGAGGGTGCCGTAGGAGTTCGGGAAGCCGCGGAAGAGCGCGGCGTGCTCGTTGTCCGGGGTGGCGACGACGATCCGGCCGTCCCCGGTGAGGATCTCCAGTTCGAGGACCGACTCGTGCGGCATGCCGTTGCGGAAGGACGAGGACTCGATGCCGAGCCCGGTGACCGCGCCACCGAGGGTGATGGTCTTGAGCTGTGGGACGACCAGGGGCATCAGGCCGTGCGGCAGGGTGGCGTCGACGAGCTGTTCGTAGGTGACCATCCCTTCGACGTCGGCGGTGCGGCTTTCGGGGTCGACGCGCAGTACGTACGTGAAGCCGGAAACGTCCAGTCCGGGGTGTTTCGCGGCGGCACGGGAGCGGAAGAGGTTGGAGGTCCGCTTCGCGAGCCGGACGGTGGCTTCGCCGCTGATCGCGGTGAGCTGCCGCCGCAAGGCGTCGACGCGGGCTTCGTGTTCGGGGAAGGCCGGGCTTGGCCGGGCTTCGGGCACCCCGGCCTGTTCGATGGTCACGCCTCGATCCTGCCTCACGGGGAGGGCGGGCGCACTGTGCTGCCGGGCATGAACATCGGATCTTCGCGATTGACCACGGCGGAGGTGGGTATCCGGAGGACGGACCGCGGGGATCCCGCGGCGGCCTGGGGAAAGCGAGGCGGCGTTGAGCATTCTGATCGATTTCGGACGCGACACGGAGTTCTCGTTCGAGCGGGGGTTGCGCGGGTACCTGGCGGCGGTGGCCCGCGCGGTGGGGGTCGGGCTCGAGTCCTGCACCCTCGACGCGGGAACGCCCGCGGCGGCGTACATCGCGCTCGACTGGCGCCTGACCCGGTTCCCCGGACACGACCTGGCGCTGGTCTGGGACGAGGCCCACGGCTGGGCGGCGGCGATCGAGGACCGGGACGGAGCGACGGTGCTGGCCTACCTCGGCGGTTCGGTCGTGCCCGAACCGCGCGCGGTGGTCCGCTTCCTGGCGGCGGTGCGCGCGGGCGACCCGGACGCCGGAACGCTGGAAGCGCCGGCGCTGCGCGAGCCGGGCGACCACGAGGAACTGCTGGCGGCGCTCACTCCCACGCACGGTTAGGCCCACTTCCGGCACACTGGGTCCCACTTGACGAGTGGGGGGCCGAGCGAGTGCTGACGGCGGAAACCGTGGTGGACCGGCTGGTGCCGCGCGAGCCGAGGATGTCTCCGGACGGGCGATGGGTCGTGTACGTCGTTGCGCCGGTGGGCCGGGCGGGAGAGCACCCGGTCAGCGGGTTGTGGGTCGCCCCGGCCGACGGGAGCGCACCCGCCCGGGAGCTGGCGGGCGGCCCGGCCGAGCACCGCGCACCGCGGTGGGCCGCGGACTCCGGTTCGGTGTTCTTCCTGTCGGACCGCGACGACCGCGGAACGGCGCAGCTGTACCGGATCGACCTGGCCGGCGGCAGCCCCGAGCGGCTGACGCAGTGCAGTGCGGGGATCAGCGATCACGCGCCGCTGCCGGACTCGGAGTCGGTCGTGGTGATCGCGCCGGACGCGGCCGAGCGGGCCGCTGATCCGCGGGTCCGCGTCGTCCGGCCGCGCGCGGATCGGCCGGTTTCGAGCTTGCCGTCGGCCGCCTCGCCGGCGGGAGGACCGGAAGCCCGTCTCGACCGGCGGGCCACCGGAACCGGCTCCGACCGCCCTCGGAGTGGTGCTGCCGAAACCGGCGCGGATCGACCCGATACCCCGGGCGCGGACGGCCGTCCGTCTCCCGTCTGGGACACCCAGGCCCGCCCCGACCGGCTCTGGCTGCTCGACCTCACCACCGCCACCCTCCGCCCGCTCGGCACCCTCGGTGACCGGCACGTGCAGGAGGTCGCCGTGCGCCCGGACGGGGAAGCGCTCGCCGTCTTCACCTGGTCCTGCGCCGATCGCGAGCCCGGGGTCTTCGAACCCGGCCGCCACGTCGTCGACCCCGGCACCGGGGCGACCCGCGACCTCGGCGCCCCGGCCCTGGAAGCCGCCGACCCGGTCTGGTGGCACGACGGCACCGCGTGGCACCTCGCCTACCTCGGCCTGACCCCGCCCGGCCTGATCGGCGGCGCCGCGGTCTTCGACGGCGACGAGAACCTCACCGAGGGCATGACCATCTGCCCGGCCGGGCTCGTCCAGGTCGACGACGGCCTGCCTCTCGCGCTGTTCGCCGAAGGCCTGGACACGACCGTCCGCCGCCTCGACACGACCTTCACGGAAGTCGCCCGGGTCCACGGCACCTCGCTGACCGCCAGCCGCGACGGCCGGGTGATCGCCGTGGTCGCGAGCACCGGAACCGAACCCGACGAAGTCCACGCCGGCCCGCCCGACGACCTGCGACGCGTCAGCAGAATCGCCCCGGAGGGAACCTGGGGCACCCAGCACCGGCTGCAGTACCGGGCCGCGGACGGCTTGGCCCTCGACGGGATCCTGGTCCTCCCGCCGGGAAGATCGAAGACCGACGGCCCGTTCCCGCTGGTCACCCTCGCCCACGGCGGACCCACCGACCGGTACGCCGACCGCTTCCACCTCGGCTGGTACCCCTCGGGCCAGTGGCTCGCCGCCGCCGGCTTCGCGGTCTTCCTCCCAAATCCTCGGGGCAGCACGGGTCACGGCCACGCCTTCGCCGCCAGTGTCGCCGGAGACGTCGGCGGCGCGGAGTTCACCGACCTCCTCACCGGGATCGACCTCCTCGTGCGAGACGGCATCGCCGACGAAACCCGGCTCGGGATCGGCGGCGGGAGCCACGGCGGGTTCCTCGCCGCCTGGGCCGTCACGCAGACCGACCGCTTCGCCGCGGCCGTCGTGCTCGCGGGCGTCATCGACTGGCCGCTGCTGGCCGCCACCGGCGAGCACTCCCGGTTCGAAGCGGCGCTCGGCGGCATCGAGAACAGTCCCCTCACCCACGCCCACCGGATCCGCACGCCCGTGCTCATCCTGCACGGCGAGGACGACACCAACGTCCCGCTCTCGCAGGCGGAACTCCTGCACCGCGCCCTCGCCGACCGAGAGCACGAGTTCGTCGTCTACCCGCGCGAGGGCCACTCGTTCCGCGAGCGCGGCCACCAGATCGACGTCCTCAACCGGTCGCGCGCGTGGTTCTCACACCTGCTCGCCTAGCTTGAACTCGGCCTTCCCGGCGCCGAAGGAGAATCCGTCCGCGCCGACGGTGACGTCGGCTTCGCGCGGCTCGGCCCGGGCGACGACCTCCTGGACCGCGCCGTCGAGGTCCAGCACCACCGACGCGTCGGTGTACCAGCTCGGCACCACCGGGTTGCCCCACCAGTCGCGACGCTGGTTGTCGTGCACGTCCCAGGTGATCACCGGGTTGTCCGGGTCGCCGGTGTAGTAGTCGTGCGTGTAGATCTCGACGCGGTGCCCGTCGGGGTCGCGGACGTAGAGGTAGAAGGCGTTCGACACGCCGTGGCGGCCCGGGCCGCGTTCGATCAGGCCCGGCTTGCGCAGCGCGCCCAAGTGGTCGCAGATGTGCAGGATCTGGTGCCGTTCGTGGGACGCGAACGCGATGTGGTGCAGCCGCGGGCCGTCGCCGCCGGTCAGGGCGACGTCGTGCACCGTCGGCTTGCGGAACATCCAGGCCGCGTACACCGTGCCGTCCTCGTCCTGGATGTCCTCCGACACGCGGAAACCCAGACCCTCGTAGTACTTCCGGGCCATCGGAACGTCCGGGGTGTCCAGGTTGAAGTGGTCCAATCGCGACAGCGCGCCCGCGCCGTGGACGTCGTAGCGTTGCGTGAACCGCTCGACGTGCTCGGCGGCGTGGAAGAACTCCACCGGGAACCCGAGCGGGTCGGCGACCCGCACCGCCTCGCCGATGCCGCGCGTCGCGCCCGCCGCCCTCCGCTCGACCCGGCAGCCGAGCGCGCGGTAGTACGCCTCCGCCAGATCGAGGTCCGCGGCGCTTCGCACGCGGTAGGCCAGCACGGCCAGCGCGGGCGTGGAACCCTTGCGCAGTACCAGCGAATGGTGCAGGTACTCCTCGAACGCCCGCAGGTACAGCGCTTCGGAATCCTCGTGCGTGACCACGAGCCCGAGCACGTCGACGTAGAAGGCCCGTGACGCCGCCAGGTCGGTGACGACGAGCTCGGCGTACGCGCAGCGGAGGACGTCCGGCGGGGCCGCGGTCATGACTGTCCCCTCCGGACGCTGCCGAACCGGGCCGTGTGCACCGGCCCGAGCGAGACGTGGATGGCCTGCTGGTGGGTGTAGAAGTCGAGCGAGCGGTAGCCGCCTTCGTGGCCGAGGCCGGACGCCTTGACCCCGCCGAACGGCGTCCGCAGGTCGCGGACGTTGTGCGAGTTCAGCCAGACCATCCCGGCCTCGACCGACTGCGCGAAGGTGTGCGCCCGCTCCAGGTTCGATGTCCACAGGTAGGCGGCCAGCCCGTACTTGACGTCGTTGGCCAGGGACAACGCTTCGGCTTCGGTGTCGAACGGGGTCAGCGCGACGACCGGCCCGAAGATCTCCTCCTGGAAGATCCGCGCGTCCGGCGCGACGTCGGCGAACACGGTCGGCGCGACGTAGTTGCCCTCGTCCGAACCGGGCGGACGGCCGCCGCCGGCCAGCAGCCGGCCCTCGGACTTGCCCAGCTCGACGTAGCTCATGACCTTGGCGTAGTGCTCGGGGTGCACCAGCGCGCCGACTTCGGTGGCCGGGTCGTGCGGGTCGCCGACGACGATGTTCTTCGCGCGCTCGGCGTACCGGGCGCAGAACCCGTCGTAGATCGCCCGCTCGACGAGGATGCGGCTGCCCGCGGTGCAGCGTTCGCCGTTGAGGGAGAACACGCCGAAGAGCGTCGAGTCGAGGGCGGCGTCGAGGTCGGCGTCGGCGAACACGATCGCCGGGGACTTGCCGCCCAGCTCCATCGACATGCCCTTGAGCCCGGCGGCGCAGTTGCGGTAGATCGTCTGCCCGGTCGTGGTCTCGCCGGTGAACGAGATCAGCGGGACGTCCGGGTGCTTGACCAGCGCGTCACCCGCTTCCTCGCCGAACCCGTTGACCAGGTTGAACACACCTTCGGGCAGGCCCGCGTCGGCGAAGATCCCCGCCCACAGGCTCGCCGACAGCGGCGTGAACTCGGCCGGCTTCAGCACCACCGTGCACCCCGACGCCAGCGCGGGCGCCAGCTTCCAGCTCTCCAGCATGAACGGCGTGTTCCACGGCGTGATCAGCCCGGCGACGCCGACCGGCTTGCGGTGCACGTAGTTCACCTGCCGCCCGGGCACCTGGTAGGTGTCGTCGGCCTGGGCGACGACGAGGTCGGCGAAGAACCGGAAGTTCTCGGCGGCGCGCCGCGCCTGCCCGAGCGCCTGGGTGATCGGCAGGCCCGTGTCGAACGTCTCCAGCTCGGCCAGCCGGGCGTCCTGGGCTTCGACGGCGTCGGCGATCTTGTTCAGCACCCGCGCGCGGGCCCGCGGCAGCATCCGCGGCCACGGCCCGCCGGTGAACGCCCGGCGCGCCGCGGCGACCGCCCGGTCGACGTCCTCGGCCTGACCGGCGGCCGCGGTCACATATGGCGTGTTCGAGACGGGGTCGAGCACGTCGAACGTCTTGCCGGAGACGCTGTCGACGAACTCTCCGCCGATGTAATGCTTCAGCTCGGCCGGCAGTCCTTCCGGGACGTAGTGGGTCATGCCTTCCCCTCCACGGTGAAGCCGTCGGTCGGCGAGAGGTACTTCTCGCCTTGCGCCATGAACTCCCGGATCCGGGCGAGACCGGCCTGGGTCGGCGGGATCAGCGGCGGCCGCACGTGCCCGGACGTGATCAGCCCGCGCTGTTCGAGAACCCACTTCCCGGGTGCCGGGTTGGTCTCGACGAAGAGCAGGTCGACGAGCGGGTGCAGGCCGTAGTGGATCTCGCGTGCGCGTTCGTGGTCGCCGGACTGCCACGCGGTGTACATCTCCGCGCAGGCGGCGGGGGCGATGTTCGCCGTCGCGCTGACGAACCCCGCGCCGCCGAGTGCCAGCAGCGGCAGGCAGAGCAGCTCGATCCCGGACCACACCAGCAGTTCGCGTCCGCACAGGTGCAGCACTCGGGAGAAGTGCTCGAAGTCCTTCGTCGTCTCCTTGATGCCGACGAAGTTGTCGCACGAGCGGTGGAGCCTCGCGACCGTCTCCGGCGCGAGGTCGACGGCGGTCCGGCTCGGCACGTTGTAGGCGACGATCGGCAGGCCGGGGAACTCCCGGCAGACCGTGCGGTACCAGACGAACAGCGCGTCCTGGGTGGGTCGTGCGTAGTACGGCGTGATGACGAGCGCCGCGTCGATCCCGGCGTCCCGCGCGGCGGCGGTCAGCTCGAGGGTCTCGTCGAGCTTCGCCGAGCCGGTCCCCGGGACGAACGGCACACGGTCGCCGACCTCCGCGGCGACCGTGCGGATCGCCTCGGCGCGTTCGGCGACGGTCTGCGAACCCGGCTCACCGGTCGAGCCGCCGATCGAGATGCCGTGCGAGCCGGAGGCGAGCTGCCAGCGCACGAGGTTCTTCAAACCGGCGTGGTCCACCGCGCCGTCGGCCGTGAACGGCGTGATCAGCGGTGCGATCGACCCGCGGATCGCCTGGGGATCGGAGCGGAATCGCATGGGTGTCCTCCAGGTCAGTGGTGGTTCGCTAGCCAGGCGGCGTACTTGCCGTGCCAGTGCTCGTCCATCGGGTAGAGGCCTTCGACGCGCTCGCCGGCGGCGACCTGCTCGGCGATGAACGTCTCCTGCCGCTCCTGCTCGATCGCCGCGTCGGCGACCTCCTCGACGAGGTCGGGCGGGATCACGAGGACACCGTCGGAGTCGCCCACGATGACGTCGCCGGGACAGACGGCCGCACCACCGCAGGCGATCGCGACGTCGACGTCCCACGGCACGTGCCGGCGGCCGAGCACGGCCGGGTGGGGCCCGGCGTGGTAGGTGGGAATGTCCAAAGCGGACACGGCGGCGAGGTCGCGGACCCCGCCGTCGGTGACGATCCCGGCGGCGCCGCGCACCTGCGCCCGCAGCGCGAGGATGTCGCCGACGGTGCCGGTGCCGCGTTCCCCGCGGGCTTCCACGACGAGGACGTCGCCGGGGCCGAGGCCGTCGATCGCGCGTTTCTGCGCGTTGTAGCCGCCGCCGTGCTTCTCGAAGAGGTCCTCGCGGTAGGGCAGGTAGCGCAGGGTGCGGGCGCGGCCGGTCAGCCGGGTGCCCGGCCGCGTGGAGGTGAGCCCGTCGATCGACACGGCGTCGAGCCCGCGCTTGCGCAGCTGGGCGGACAGTGTCGCGGTGCCGACGGACTCGATCTTCTCCCGCAGTTCCGGGGTCAGCTCGAAGCGTGGCTTGATGGTGCCGTAAGCGTCTGCCTGTTCTTGTTCGTCGGCGCGGGGGAGCGCACCGTACGGCCCGAACGGGACGGTGCCCGCGGTGATCGGCGTGACCAGCCGTCCGGTGGTGCACCCGGCGGCGTCGACCTCGACCTCGACGACGTCGCCCGGGACGGCGACCGAAGCGCCGGCGGGCGTGCCGGTCAGGACGACGTCGCCGGGTTCGAGGGTGATCAGCTGGGAGAGGTCGGCGACCAGGCGGCCGAAGCCGAACAGCAGGTCGGAGGTGGTGCCTTCTTGGACCAGTTCGCCGTTGAGCCAGGTACGCAGCCGCAGGGCGCCGGGGTCGACGTCGGCGGCGGGCAGGACGGAGGGGCCGAGCGGCGTGAAGCCGTCACCGCCCTTCGACCGCAGGTTGCTGCCCTTGTCGGCGTAGCGCAGGTCGTAGACGCCGAAGTCGTTGGCGGCGGTGACGCCCCCGACGTAGGACCAGCCGTGTTCCGGAGTGACACGGCGAGCGGTGCGGCCGATGACCAGCGCGATCTCGCCTTCGAAGCCGAGCAGTTCGGTCCCGGCCGGCCGTTCGAGCGCGGTCCCGCTCGCGGCCACGGACGTCCCCGGCTTGAGGAAGTAGGACGGCTGCTCGGGGAGATGTCCCCGCTGGGCGGCGCGGGAGCGGTAGTTGAGGTGCAGCGCGATGATCTTGCCGGGCCGCGCGATGCTCGTCATATCGCAAATAATATACGATCTGCGGTACTAAGTAACCCCTCGTGAAGCCAGAGAGCGGCGCTTCTGGCGTTCGCGCACTCCCGCGTGTGATCCTCTTACGGGGGAGGAGAAGCGGGAATGGATTCATTCGGCGCTCGGCTGCGCCACCTCAGGCGGACCGCGGAGCTGACCCAGGAGGCGCTGGCCGAGAAGTCCGGGCTGAGCAGCCAGGCGATCGGCGCGCTCGAACGCGGTGACCGCCGCTACCCACACCGCGACACCCTCGACCGCCTCGCCGACGCCCTCGGCCTCGCCGGGGACGACCGCGCCGAGTTCGCCGCCGCGGCTGCCCGGCCGGGCAGCCCCGCGCGCACCGAGGCCGTCCCGCGGGAGCTGCCCGGCGGGATCGCCGTGTTCACCGGCCGGGACACCGAGCTGGACCGGCTCCTGGGACTGCTCGGCGAACCCCGTCAAGGCGTCGTGGTGGCGATCGCCGGGATGGCGGGTGTCGGCAAGACTGCGCTCGCCCTCGAGGCCGGTCACCGCCTGGCCCGGCGCTTCCCCGACGGTTCGCTGCACCTGGACCTGCGCGGGCACGCCGCCGATCCGCCGGATCCGCTCGACCTGCTCGACCGGCTCATCCGCGAACTCGGGGGCGAGCCGCCGACACCGCTGTCGCTCGACGCCGCGTCGGCCCGCTTCCGGACGCTGCTCGCCCCGAAACGGGTGCTGCTCCTGCTCGACAACGCCCGCGACGCCGCCCACGTCGCGCCGCTGCTGCCCGGCGCCGGCGGGTCGGCGGCGATCGTCACCAGCCGCGTCGCGCTGACGGACCTGCCGCAGGCGCACCAGGTGCTGCTCGACGTCCTGCCCGAGGCGGACGCCCTGCGCCTGCTCGCGGCCGAGATCGGGGCCGAGCGCGTCGCGGCCGAACCCGCCGCCGCCCGGAACGTGGCGCGCCTGTGCGGCTACCTGCCGCTCGCGCTGCACCTGGTCGGGGCGCGGCTGGCGACCCGGCCGCGCTGGCCCGTCGCCCACCTCGCGCACCGGCTCGAGGACGAGCGCCGCCGCCTCGACGAGACGGGCGTCCGGACCAGCTTCGCGCTCGCCATCGGGGCGCTGGACGATCCGACGGCACGTGCGTATCCGCTCCTGTCCCTGCTCGACGTCCCGGAGCTGTCGGTGCCCGTCGCGAGCCGGCTGCTCGACGCGCCCGAGCCGGAGACGGAGGCGTTGCTGGAACGGCTCACCGACGAGCACCTCCTGACCACGCCCGCCCCGGGCTGGTACCGGCTGCACGACCTGCTCCGGCTCTACGCGCGGGAGCAAGTGCCGGCCGGGGAGGGTGCGGCGGCGATCACTCGTGTCGTCGAGCTCTGCGCGGCGATGGCCTGGCAGAGCATGGCCCTCGTGTCGGCGGCTTCGCACCGCCACGACTGGGCGGCCGGCCGGTGGGCAGCCGCGGGACCGGCGTCCGCCGAGGAGGTGTTCGCCTGGCTCGACCGGCACCAGGCGCACCTCGTCACGGTCGTGCGGCAGGCCGCCGCCACGCCCGGGGTGCCGCGCGAGGCGATCGCCGCCGTCGGGCTCGGCCTGTACGAATACCACCGCGCGCGGGCGCGCTGGCGGGACGCCATCCAGGTCGACGAAGTGGCCCTGGAGCTGGTCGACGGCGTCGACCCGGTCGCGGCCGCGACGCTGCGCAACGACCTCGGGGTCGCCGAGGCCGAGCTCGCGCACGGCGGCGAAGCGGCCGGCTACCGCCGCTCGCACGCGTTCCTCCGCCGGAGCCTCGCGGACTGGGAGACGATCGGCGACGAGCGTCAGCTGGCCGGCACCCTCAACAACCTCTGCTTCGTGTACGGCCTCGGCGACGACGTCGACGCGGCCATCGGCTTCGGTGAGCGGAGCCTGACGCTCAACCGGTCGCTCGGGCTGCGGCACGTCGAGACGCTCACCCTGGTCAACCTGGCGGTGTTGTACGGGCGCCAAGGCGACCGCGCGCGTGAGCTGGCGTACGCGTCCGAAGCGGTGACGGTCGGCGAAGAAACCGGCGACGTGCGCGGGATGGCGTACGGCCGGATGCGGATCGGGATCGTGCACCGGGAACTGGGCCGGTTCGACGTCGCGGTCGAGGAGCTGAGCCGGAGCGCGGACCTCTGGCGCGCGGCCGGCGTCCGGCTGTACGAGGCGATGACGCTGGCCGAGCTGGGCCGCGCGCACCTGGGCCGCGAGGAGCGGGAGCGGGCGCGCGAGGTGCTCACGGACGCGCTGGAGCTGTTGCGGGAGTACGGCGGTGCGGAGCGCGTGGCCGAGGTGCGAGCGGAGCTGGACCGGTTGTGACCACGGCCGTCAGGTAGGGCCGTGCCCGGTGCGCGGGAACGCAGGTGATCTTGCCGCCGTGGGGGGCGCAGGCGAACGTGACGGTGTCGCGGACCCGCTCGACCAGGACGACGTGCGTCTGCTCGCCCGCCGCGGCGGCCGGCACCCCGGCAAGGGAGGACGCCGCCACGAGCACGGCGAGCAGGATTCTCCAGGCGGCTCTCACCGGTGCCCTTCTCATCGGGAGTGGCGGCACGGGTGATCCTCGCGGCGGCCGGTCGGGCGCGACAGCGACAACCTCTACGAAGGACCTCTACAAACGCGGACGTGCGGAGGCGGAACTCGCGTGATCCGGGACGGGACTCGCGTGATCGGAGGCGGAACTCGCGTGTCCGGGCGGGCGTGTGAAGGCTTTCACCGCCGGGCATCCTCCGGCCATGACGAAAACCCGCGCCTACCGCGACGGTGAGCTGCTCAAGGAAGACTTCCCGATGGCGGACGTCTCGGACTTCCTGGCCGAACCGGACACCGCCGTGTGGGTCGACCTCTGCGCACCGTCCGAAGGGGACCTCGCCGAACTCGCCGACGAGCTCGGCCTGCACCGGCTCGCCGTGGAGGACGCCGTCCAGGAGCACCAGCGGCCCAAGCTCGACCGCTACGACGGGCACGCCTTCCTCACCGTCTACGCGGTCCGGTTCGACGCCGCGGCCGAACGCACGGCGACCTTCGAGCTCGCCGTGTTCATCACGCCTCGCGCGCTGGTGACCGTCCGGAAGGACAACGGCTTCGACATCGAGGCGGTCACGCGCCGTTGGGACCAGGCACCCGACCTCGCGAAGTCCGGCGTGCCCTTCCTGGTGCACGGCCTCCTCGACTACGTGGTGGACGGGCACTTCGACGCCGTCCAGGCACTCGACGACGAGGTCGAGCAACTGGAGGACCTGGTGTTCGAAGACCGCCCGGACACCGGCGAACTGCAGCGGCGCTCGTTCCGGCTGCGCAAGAACCTGACCGCGCTGCGCCGGGTCGTGGGCCCCGTGCCCGACGTCCTCGGCTCGCTGATGCGGCGGGACCTGCGGCTGGCCGACGACACCACGCGCCCGTACTTCGAGGACGTCCACGACCACGCGCGGCAGGCCGCCGAGCACGCCGAGGCGCTGCGGGAACGCCTCACGACCGTCCGGGAGACCCAGCTGAACCTGCAGAGCGACCGGCTGAACCTGATCATGAAGAAGGTCACCGGGTGGGCGGCGGTGATCGCCGTGCCCACCGCGGTGACCGGGTTCTACGGGCAGAACGTCGCTTACCCGGGCAACGGCACGACGGCCGGGTTCTGGGTTTCGACGGCCGTGGTGCTGGTGCTCTCGGTCGGGCTGTACCTGCTGTTCAAGAAACGGGACTGGCTATGACTCCGGCGCCGGTTCGCCGCGCCGGATGAGCTCCCGGCCGCGCTCGTAGTCCTCGTCGGCCTCGTGGGTGAGGACGCCGACCGCCTTGCCGTCGCGTTCGTACCAGACCGTGAAGCCCCCGCCGTCGCGCGGCAGCGGACGGGTGCGGTCGAAGCCGTCACCCCACGCGGCGTACTTGAGCACCCGGTCGCCGATCACCGACCAGAACCCGGGCACCTCGTCCCACGTGGCGTCTTCGCCGGCCGCGGTCCGCCCGGCCACCTCGCCCATCGCGAGGCCTTCGCCCCAGTGCTCGACGGCCAGCGCGCGGCCCGCCGCCGGGTTGTGGGCGAACGCGACGTCGCCGGCCGCGAGCACGTTCGGCGCGCTCGTGCGGAGGTGCTCGTCGACGCGGATGCGGCCCCGGTCGATCGTCAGCCCGGCGGCTTCGGGCAGCCCGATCCGCGGCCGGACACCGGTGGCGAGCACCACCAGCCCCGCGTCGAGGATCGGCACCAGGTCGGTGCGGACCCGGTAGCCGTTCTCGACGGAGAGCAGCTTGGTGCCGCGAAGGACGCTCACGCCCTCGGATTTGAGCCAGTGCAGGAGGAATTCGCCCGCTTCCGGGCCGAGCCGCTTCTCCTGCGGGACGTCGTCCGGGCAGACGACCGTCACCTGGAGCCCGAGGCGGGACAGGGAGACCGCGGCCTCGCAGCCGATGAACCCGGCACCGGCGACGATCGCGCTGCGCACCCCGGACGCGGCCGAGCGCAGCTCGCGGGAGTCGGCGGCCGACCGCAGCGTCCGCACGTCCAGGTGGTCGGCGCCGGGGATGTCCGGCCGGACCGGCTCCGCGCCGGTGGCGAGCACGCACGTGGTGAACCGGTGCTCCGCCCCGGCGGCCGTGCGGACCAGGCCGTCGCCCAGCTCGGTGACCGGGTCGCCGAGCGTGACGGTGACGTCGTGATCCGCCAGGAAGTCCTTCTCCAGCAAGGGGAGATCGGACTCGCCGCGCAGGAACTCCTTCGACAGCGGTGGGCGTTCGTAGGGCGGGTCGGGGTCCGCGGTGAGCAGGCGGACCGGCCCCGCGCCGCCCGCTTCCCGGTAGGCGCGGGCCGCGGACACGCCCGCCGGCCCGCTGCCGACGACGACCAGGCTCTCGGCATCCATGCCCGGGGCATACCCGCTCGGCGCGCGCCGCACACCCCGGCACGTGCATTCCACAGTGGAGTGTCCACAATGGACGCAGCACGAAGGCCGGCGGCACGGACGTCGGACGGCGTTCAGCCGAACGGGTCAATGCGGCCGGATGGCCTGGGAGGAAAGGAAAGGCTGGGAGCACCGCCTGGGGAGCGCGCACGGACACGGGTGCGGCTGGTTGCTCAACCGATGCCCCCCAGCATAGTGCAGCTGCACTATGCTGAGCCATCCCGGTGGGCACACCGGGACGGCGCCCGGGGTGCCGGCAAGCGAAGGAACGGGTGGCGGATGGGTGGGGCAATGGTCGAGGGGACGCGCCCGGGTGCCAAAGGCGCAGTCGCAGGCGTGGGCGAGGCGGGGGAGCAGGAACTGCGCCGGCTGCTGGCCGGCCTGACCGCCGTGCGCGACGGCGACTTCGGCATCCGGCTGCCCGGCGGGGCCGACGGCCTGCTCGGCGAGATCGCCACCGTGTTCAACGGCATGGCCGACCAGCTGTCGCTGTTCACCTCCGAGGTCACCCGCGTCGCGCGGGAGGTCGGCAGCGAGGGGCAGCTGGGCGGGCAGGCGAAGGTCCCCGGCGTGTCCGGCACGTGGAAGGACCTCACCGACTCGGTGAACGCCATGGCCGGCAACCTCACCACCCAGGTCCGCGACATCGCGCAGGTGGCGACGGCGGTCGCGAAGGGCGACCTGTCGCAGAAGATCGACGTCGACGCGCGCGGCGAGATCCTGGAGCTGAAGGACACCGTCAACACGATGGTGGACCAGCTGTCGTCGTTCGCGGACGAGGTAACCCGGGTGGCACGGGAGGTCGGCAGCGAAGGCCGGCTCGGCGGCCAGGCCCAGGTACCCGGCGTCGGCGGCGTGTGGCGCGACCTCACCGACTCGGTGAACTTCATGGCCGGGAACCTGACCGACCAGGTCCGCAACGTCGCCCAGGTGACCACGGCGGTCGCGAAGGGCGACCTGTCGCAGAAGATCACTGTGGACGCCCGCGGGGAGATCCTGGAGCTGAAGAGCACGATCAACACGATGGTGGACCAGCTGTCGTCGTTCGCGGACGAGGTCACGAGAGTGGCCCGCGAAGTCGGTACCGAAGGGCGGCTGGGCGGGCAAGCCGACGTCAAGGGCGTCTCCGGCACCTGGCGCGACCTCACCGACTCGGTGAACTTCATGGCGGGCAACCTGACCGACCAGGTCCGCAACATCGCCCAGGTCGCCACGGCGGTCGCGAAGGGCGATCTGTCGCAGAAGATCAACGTGACCGCCCGCGGCGAGGTCCTGGAGCTCAAGGACACGCTGAACACGATGGTGGATCAGCTGTCCGCGTTCGCGGACGAGGTCACGAGAGTGGCCCGTGAGGTGGGCACCGAGGGCCGCCTCGGCGGTCAGGCCGACGTCAAGGGCGTCTCCGGGACGTGGAAGGACCTCACCGAGTCGGTCAACGTCATGGCCGACAACCTCACCGCGCAGGTCCGGTCGATCGCCCAGGTCACCACGGCCGTCGCGCGCGGCGACCTGTCGCAGAAGATCCGCGTCGACGCCCGCGGCGAGATCCTGGAGCTGAAGGACACCATCAACACGATGGTGGATCAGCTGTCCGCGTTCGCGGACGAGGTCACCCGGGTGGCGCGTGAGGTCGGCACCGAGGGCAACCTCGGCGGTCAGGCGACCGTCCGGGGCGTGTCCGGGACCTGGAAGAACCTCACCGACAACGTCAACGTGATGGCGTCCAACCTGACCGGCCAGGTGCGCTCGATCGCCCAGGTCGCCACGGCCGTCGCGCGCGGCGACCTGTCCGGAAAGATCACCGTCGAGGCCAAGGGCGAGGTCGCGGCGCTGGCCGACGTCATCAACACGATGGTGGACACGCTGTCGGCGTTCGCGGACGAGGTCACCCGCGTCGCGCGCGAGGTGGGTACCGAGGGCATGCTCGGCGGCCAGGCCCGCGTGCCGAACGTCGCCGGCACGTGGAAGGACCTCACCGACAACGTCAACTCGATGGCGAACAACCTCACCGGGCAGGTCCGCAACATCGCCCAGGTGACCACCGCGGTCGCACAGGGCGACCTGACCCGCAAGATCGACGTCGACGCGCGCGGCGAGATCCTCGAGCTCAAGACCACGATCAACACGATGGTCGACCAGCTCTCGGCGTTCGCCGCGGAGGTCACGCGCGTGGCGCGCGAGGTCGGCAGCGAAGGCCGCCTCGGCGGCCAGGCCGAGGTCGAGGGCGTGTCGGGCACCTGGAAGCGGCTCACCGAGAACGTCAACGAGCTGGCCGGGAACCTCACCCGGCAGGTCCGCGCGATCGCCGAGGTCACCAGCGCGGTGGCCGAGGGCGACCTGACCCGCTCGATCACCGTGGACGCCTCCGGCGAGGTCGCCGAGCTGAAGGACAACATCAACTCGATGGTGGAGTCGCTGCGCGAGACGACGCGGGCGAACCAGGAGCAGGACTGGCTCAAGTCGAACCTGGCCACGATCACCGGGCTGATGCAGGGCCGCCGCGACCTCGCCGTCGTCGCGGCCGCGGTGATGGACGAGCTCGTCCCGCTGGTCAACGCCCAGTACGGCGCGTTCTACCTGGCCGACGACACGACCGAGGTCCCCGAGCTCAGGCTCGTCGGCGCGTACGGGCACCCCGAAGGCGAGGGCCCGGTGACGCGGTTCCGGATCGGCCAGTCGCTGGTCGGGCAGGCCGCGCGCAGCCGGCGCCCGATCGCGGTCGACGACGTCCCGCCGGGCTACGCGACGATCTCTTCCGGGCTCGGCAGCACCGCGCCGGCCAGCCTGATCGTGCTGCCGATCGTCGTCGAGGACCAGGTCCTCGGCGTGCTCGAGCTGGCGTCGGTGCACGGCTTCACCGCGGTGCACCGGGCGTTCCTCGAGCTGCTGATGGAGCAGATCGGCGTCAACGTCAACAGCATCGTCGCCAACGCCCGCACCGACGAGCTGCTCGGCGAGTCGCAGCGGCTGACCGCCGAGCTGCAGACCCGGTCCGAGGAGCTGCAGGCGCGCCAGGAAGAGCTCCAGTCGTCCAACGCCGAGCTGGAGGAGAAGGCGGCGCTGCTCGTCACGCAGAACCGCGACATCGAGACGAAGAACCTCGAGATCGAGCAGGCGCGCCAGGAGCTGGAGGCGCGGGCCCAGCAGCTGACGATCGCGTCGAAGTACAAGTCGGAGTTCCTGGCCAACATGAGCCACGAGCTGCGCACTCCGCTCAACAGCCTGCTGATCCTCGCCCAGCTGCTCGCGCAGAACCCGACCCGCAACCTCACCGCGAAGCAGGTCGAGTACGCGGGCATCATCCACTCCGCGGGCTCGGACCTGCTGCAGCTGATCAACGACATCCTCGACCTGTCGAAGGTCGAGGCCGGGAAGATGGACGTCACCCCGGAGCAGGTGTCGCTGCGCGGCCTGCTGGACTACGTCGAAGCGACGTTCCGGCCGATGACCTCCCAGCGCAACCTCGACTTCCGGATCACCGTCGCCCCCGGCTCACCGGTGGAGCTGCTCACCGACGACTCCCGGCTGCGGCAGGTGCTGCGCAACCTGCTGTCCAACGCGGTCAAGTTCACCGAGGTCGGCGGGATCGAGCTGCACATCGAGCCCGTCGACCCGGAGACGTTGCCCCGGCCGCTGCGGGCACACGGGCCCGCCGTCGCGTTCCGGGTCACCGACACCGGCATCGGGATCGCCGAACACCAGCTGGAGTCGATCTTCGGCGCCTTCCAGCAGGCCGACGGCACCACCAGCCGCAAGTACGGCGGAACCGGGCTCGGCCTGTCGATCAGCCGCGAGATCGCCCAGCTGCTCGGCGGGTTCATCACCGCCGAGAGCACGCCCGGCGAGGGCAGCACGTTCACCTTCTCCCTGCCGGTCGCACGGCCGGACTTCGCGACGCTGCCCGCGGGCGAGCACCCCGGCACGGCCGTCGCGATCGGGGAAGCCGGCACCGCCGTCACGACGTCGGCGCCGCGTGCCCACCGGCGGCTGCTGGTCGTGGAGGAGCGCCAGCACGGGCTGCTGACGCTCGTCGCCGAGAGCGCCGCGGCGGACCTGGCCGACAGCCGGGACATGGGGATCTCACCGGCCGAGGTCGAAGTCGTGACGGCGGTCGGCACGCAGGAGGCCGCGGCCGCGCTCGCCACCGACGCCTACCACTGCGTCGTGCTGGACCTGGACCTGCCGGACCGCACGGCGTTCGGCTTCCTCGACGCGATGCAGGGCGACAGCGCGCTGCGGATGGTGCCGGTGCTCGCGCACAACAGCCGCCGGCTCGACAGCGAACTGGAGCAGCTGGTGCAGTCCCGCGCGGACGTGCCGTCGCTGGAGGTGCTGTCCGGCCTCGACGAGCTGCGCGAGCGGATCGCGCTGCACCTGTCGGCGGAGGAACCCGGGGCGGTGCTGCCGCTGGTCCGCCCGGACGAGCCCGCCGCGCCGGTGCGGGCGGCCGACCTCGACACGACCCTGGCCGGGCGCACGGTGCTGATCGTCGACGACGACCCGCGCAACGTCTTCGCGCTCACCGGAATCCTGGAACTGCACGGGATGCAGGTGCTGCACGCCGAGGACGGCCGCAAGGGCGTCGAGACCGTCGCCACGCACCCGGGCATCGACCTGATCCTGATGGACGTGATGATGCCGGAGATGGACGGCTACACCGCGACGGCGAAGATCCGCGCGATGCCCGAGCACGCCGGCATCCCGATCGTCGCGGTCACGGCCAAGGCGATGCCCGGCGACCGGGAGAAGAGCCTCGCGTCGGGCGCCACCGACTACGTGACCAAGCCGGTGGACGCGGACGATCTCATCGCCCGCATCAAGCGGCACGTGACGGCGTGATCGGCGAGGAGCGGCCGGCCATCGAGGAGCAGGTCGTCCCGGTGCCGGCGGCGCAGGTGTCGGCCAACCTTGCCCGGCTCGCCGACACCGTGGCCCGCCTGCGCGGCGAGGTCGACCACGCCCACGCCGTCGCCGACGGGCGCGCGCTGATCGAGCTGGCCAAGGGCGTCCTGATGGAGCGCCTGCACTGCACGCCCGCCGACGCCGCCCGGCAGCTGGAGACGCTGGCGGAGCGCGCGGGACTGACGCCGCTGGAGTTCGCCGCGGACGTCGTCGGCGAAGCGGCCGAGGACCGGATCACCGAGGTGACGCAGGAGTTCCTGGCACGCGCCGAGGGCGAGGACTCCGTCGCGGTGCGGCTGCGCACGGCCGAAAGCGGCGTGCTCGCGGCGGGGGACACCCAGCGCGTCGCGGAGTCCATCCTGGAGCACGCGCTGCGGCCGCTCGGCGCGACCGCGGTCGCGGTGTGGCTCGCCGGGCCCGACGGGTCGCTGACGCTCGCCGGGTCGGCCGGGTTCTCGGCCGAGGAGGCAGCTCGCTGGCGCTACGTCCCGCCCGGCGTCGCGACTCCGGCCCGCAACGCGCTGCTCGAGCGCGACACGGTCTGGTACCCGACCCTGACCGGCGGCGGGCTGCCCTCGATCGGGCAGCACACCCTCGCCGAGGGCGGCCGCGTCGCGGTGCCCACCGGCACCGGCGGCCGGATCATCGGCGTCGTCGAGATGTGCTGGCCGGATCCGCTGCCCGCCGAGCCCGGGCGCCTGCGCCGGCAGCTGGAGGCCCTGGCGGAGCTGTGCGCGCACACGCTCGACACCTGGGACGGCGTGGTCGCCCCGGTGGCCGCCGCCGGTTCGGGGGACTTCCTCGGCGAACTGGTGGACTTCGTCGACGGGCTGCACGACCCCGCCGTGCTGCTCTCGCCGTGCCTCGAGGGCGGCCGGCTGAGCGACTTCCGCATCCACCACGCCAACGTCCGGTTCGCCGACCCCGGCGGGCGGCCGCGCAGCCGGATCGTCGGCACGCGGCTGCTGGAGACGTACCCCCTCGCGGCCGAGGAAAGCGGTCTGCTGGACATGATCCAGCGGGTCTACGCCACCGGTGAGCCGTTCCGCGCCGAGAGCATGGCGGTCACCACCCTCGTCGACCAGGTGCCGCTGACCGTGCTCACCGACATCAGCGTGACGCGGTTCGCCGGCAACGTGCTGCTGATCCTGCGCATCCAGGACGACGCGGCCAAGCTCGCGGTGCTGCTGCAGCACGCCCAGCGGCTCGGCCGCATCGGCGGCTTCGAGGAGAACGTGGTGACCGGGGCGATCACCTGGAACACCGAGCTGTTCGCGTTGTACGGCCTGCCGCCGACCGCGACGCCGCTGTCGCTGAACGAACTGGCCAAGCACGCGCACTCCGACGACGCGCCGTCGATCGGCCGGTTCCTGCGGGCGGTGCTGCACCACAAGCGCCCGTCGTCGACGGCCTTCCGGCTGGAGCGCTCCGACGGCGTCGCCCGGCACATCCGGGTGGTCGCCGAGCCGGTCGTCGACGGCCGCGGTGAGCTCGTCGCGGTCCGCGGGGCCTACCAGGACGTCTCGGCGCAGCATTGGACCGAGGTGGCGCTGGCCGCCACGCGGGACAGGCTGGCCGAGACCGAGCAGGAGGCGATCGAACGCAACCGGCTCGCCCTGCAGCTGCAGCACGCGATCATGCCGCCCGCCAAGGGCCCGATCGACATGCCGGGCCTGCGGGCCGCGGTCCGCTACCGGCCGGCGGAGAAGGAGCACCTGGTCGGCGGCGACTGGTACGACGCGGTCGCGCTGCCGACCGGCGAGGTGCTGCTGTGCGTCGGCGACGTCGCCGGGCACGGCATCGACGCGGCAACCGGGATGGTGAGCCTGCGCAACGCCCTGCGTGGCCTGGCGGCGACCGGCGCCGGACCGGCGCAGCTGCTCACGTGGCTGAACCTGGTGGCCTACCACCTGACCGACCACGTCACGGCGACGGCGGTCGCGGCGGTCTACGACCCGGCGACCCGCAAGCTCCGCTGGGCACGGGCGGGGCACCTGCCCCCGATCGTCCGCCACCGCGACGGCGGCGCGAAGACGTTGCCGCTGCTGCGCGGTTCACTGCTGGGCGCGGTCCGCGACGTGGCGTACCAGGAGGAAGAGCTCCAGCTCGACGAGGGCGACATCCTGCTGATCTACACCGACGGCCTGGTCGAGCGCCGCGACCGGCCGGTCCAGGAGACGGTGTCGCGTCTGGTGAGCCTGGTGAAGGGCCACGACGGCGGGCTGGAAAACCAGCTGGACACGCTGCTGACCTACAGCACGGCCGACACCGACGACGACACCTGCGTGGTGGGGATCGAGGTCATGCGAGGAAGGTGAGCCGCACTTTCACGTGAAAGTGCGTCAGGGGTTGACGGCCAGGACGAGGAATCCGGCCAGCAGCACCAGGTGCACGCCGCCCTGCAGCCGGGTCGCGCGGCCGGGCACCACCGTCAGGACGCTCACCACGACGGTCAGCGCCAGCAGCACGATCTGCGTCGAGCCGAGGCCGAGCAGCAGTTCGCTCGGCAGCCAGATCGAGGCCAGCGCGATCGCCGGGATGGTCAGGCCGATGCTCGCGATCGCCGAACCGTAGGCGAGGTTGAGGCTGATCTGCATCCGGTCGCGCCGTGCCGCGCGCGTGGCCGCCAGCGTCTCGGGCAGCAGGACCAGCAACGCGATCACGACACCGACGAACGACTGCGGGAACCCGGCGGCGCGCACGCCCGCCTCGATCGCCGGCGACTCCACCTTCGCCAGCCCGACGACCGCGACCAGCGCCACCAGCAGGAGCGCGAGGCTGCCCAGCGCCGCCCCGTTCGACGGCGGTTCGGCGTGCTCGTCCTCCTTGACCTCGCCGTCGGCGGCCACCGGGAGGAAGAAGTCGCGGTGGCGCATCGTCTGCGTCAGCACGAAAGTCCCGTACAGCAGCAGGGACGCGACGGCGGCGAAGGCCAGCTGCGCCGGCGAAAACGCCGGGCCGGGGGTGCTGGAGGTGAACGTCGGCAGCACCAGGCTCAGCGTGGCCAGGGTCGCCACCGTGGCCAGCGCGGCGCCGCTGCCCTCGGAGTTGAACAGGGTGACGCCGTAGCGGCGCGCACCGACGAGCAGCGAGATGCCGACGATGCCGTTGGTCGTGATCATCACGGCGGCGAACACGGTGTCCCGCGCGAGCGACCCGGCCTCCGGGCCACCCGAGACCATCATCGTGACGATCAGCGCGACCTCGATGACGGTGACCGCGACCGCGAGCACGAGCGACCCGAACGGCTCGCCGACGCGGTGCGCGACGACCTCCGCGTGGTGCACCGCGGCGAGCACCGTCGCGCCGAGTGCGAGGGCGACGAGGGCCACGAAGACGGGGCCGAGGTCGCGGCCCCAGGCGAGCGCCAGCACGAGGATGCCGAGCACGGGGGTTACGGAGGTCCAGGACGTCAGGAAGGATCTCAGCGCGGCGACCATGTCACCACCCTGTCACACCGCCGGTCACTTTGCGTGGTCGTAAGGTGATTCTCACATCGTCCCAAGTGGACGGTCGAGGTCGGCGGCGAGGACGTGCCGCCGGAAGGTTTCGCTCAGCGGCGGGAGAGTCCGCCCGGCCGCCCAGGCGAGGCCGATGTCGCGGGCAGCGTCCACATCGGTCAGTGACAGGTGCGGTGCCGGGAAGGCGGCCGGGTGCGGCAGCGGCAGCACGGACACGCCGAGCCCGGCGGTGACGAGCCCGCGCAGCGTCTCCACCTCGTCGCCCTCGAAGCCGATCCGCGGCGTGAACCCGGCCTCGGCGCACAGGCGCTCGGTGGTTTCGCGCAGCGCGTAACCCGGCCGCAGCAGGATGAACGTCTCGTCCGCGACGTCGGCGAGGCGGACCCGCCGTCGCCCGGCGAGCCGGTGGTGCGGCGGGACCGCGAGCCGCAGCGGCTCGACGAGCAGGCGTTCCCAGTGCAGCTGCGGGTGTCCCGGGTCGCCGCTGGTGACGACGAGGTCCGCGGTGCCGTCGAGGAGTTCCGCCTCGAGCCCGGCCTCGCCGTGCTGCCGCAGTTCGAACCGGGCGCCGGGGTGCTCGCGCAGGAAGCCCCGCAGGATCGAGGGCACGAGCCAGGTGCCGAACGTGTGGAGGAAGGCCAGCGGGACGATCCCGGTGCCCGGCGCGACGATCTCGCCGACCTCGCGCAGGCCCTGGTCGAGCTGGTCGAGCACGACGTCGACGTGCCGCTTGAAGGCGTGCCCGGCCGGGGTCAGCCGCAGCACCCGCCCGGACCGGCGGAACAGCTCGGCCCCGGCGTCGTGCTCCAGCCGCCGCAGGGCGCGGGAGAGCGCCGGCTGGGTCAGGTGCGCGCCGGCCGCGGTCTCCGTGACGGTCGCGCCGCCGGCGACCTCGCGGAAGAGGCGCAGCGTCTGGACGTCCATGTCTCCAGTGTATGGATTTTCATCCAATCAGGCATTGGACGCATCGGTCGGCACGGGCCACGCTGGAGGTATGGCAACCGTGGCAGAACAGCTGGTCAGGACCCTGCGGGACGCGGGCGTCGAACGCATCTACGGCATCGTCGGCGACAGTCTCAACCCGATCGTCGACGCGGTCCGCCGCACCGACGGCATCGAGTGGGTGCACGTCCGGCACGAGGAGACCGCCGCCTTCGCCGCGGCGGCCGAAGCGCAGGTCACCGGCAAGCTCGCGGTGTGCGCGGGCAGCTGCGGGCCGGGCAACCTGCACCTGGTCAACGGCCTCTTCGACGCGCACCGCTCGGGCGCGCCGGTGCTCGCGATCGCGTCGCACATCCCCTCGAACCAGATCGGCACCGGCTTCTTCCAGGAGACGCACCCCGACCGGCTCTTCGCCGAGTGCAGCCACTTCAGCGAAGTCGTCGCCGACCCGGCGCAACTGCCGCGGCTCCTGCGGATCGCCACCCAGGCGGCCGTCGGCAAGGGCGGCGTCGCGGTGCTGACCATCCCGGGCGACCTCGCCGACCGCAAGGCCACCGGCCCGCTGACCGAGCGGCTCCCGCTCGTGACGCCGTCGCCCGCCGTGCCGCCCGCCGAAGTCGTCGAGGAGCTGGCCGGCCTGCTGAACTCGGGCGAAAAGGTGATGCTCTTCGCCGGCGCGGGCGTCCGCGGCGCGCACGAGGAGGTCATGGCGCTCGCGGACAAGCTCGGCGCGCCGGTCGGGCACTCGCTCGGCGGCAAGGAGTGGATCCAGTACGACAACCCGTTCGACGTCGGCATGAGCGGCCTGCTCGGCTACGGGGCCTGCTACGACGCGATGCACGAGGCCGACCGGATCCTGTTGCTGGGCACGGACTTCCCGTACGACAAGTTCCTCCCGCAGGCCCGCACGATCCAGATCGACCACGACGCTTCGCGCCTCGGCCGGCGGACGCCGCTGGAGCTGGCGGTGCACGGCGACGTCAAGGAAACGCTGCGGGCGCTGCTGCCGCTGCTGCGTCCCCGCACCGATCGCGCGTTCCTCGACCGGATGCTGCGCGAGCACGTGCGGAAGCTGGAGAAGGTCGTCGGCGCGTACACGACGAAGATCGAGCACTGCCGGCCGATCCACCCGGAGTACGTCGCTTCGGTGCTCGACGAGGTCGCGGCCGACGACTCCGTGTTCACCGTGGACACCGGCATGGGCAACGTGTGGGCCGCGCGCTACCTGACCCCGAACGGCCGCCGCCGGGTGCTCGGCTCGTTCCGGCACGGCAGCATGGCGAACGCGCTGCCGCACGCGATCGGCACGCAGCTCGCGCAGCCGGGCCGCCAGGTCGTATCGCTCTCGGGCGACGGCGGGCTCGCGATGCTGATGGGCGACCTCCTGACCCTGCCCGCCTACGACGTCCCCGTGAAGGTCGTGGTGTTCAACAACGCCACGCTCGGCATGGTGAAGCTGGAGATGCTCGTCGACGGCCTCCCGGACTTCGGCACCGACCACCCGCCGGTGAATTTCGCCGCCATCGCGTCCGCGTGCGGGATCTTCGCCGAGCGCGTCGAGGATCCGGCCGACGTCCGCGGCGCGCTGGAGAAGGCGTTCGCGCACCCGGGCCCGGCGGTCGTCGAGGTGGTGACCGACCCGAACGCGCTGTCGATCCCGCCGCGGATCACCGGCGAGATGGTGCGCGGGTTCGCGTTGGGTGCCACGAAGACCGTGCTCAACGGCGGCGTCGGCAAGATGGTCGACCTGGCGCGCGCCAACCTGCGCAACGCGCCGCGTCCCTGAAGGTGGCCTTCAGGGGCTCGTGGCTCCGGGGTCCGCGACGATGACGCCGGTGTCGGCCAGGGCCTCCAGGGCGGCGAGGATCCGCGCCCGGCGGGTGCCGCCCAGCTCCGCGGCGTCGAGTGCGTCGCGCAACGACGCGTGCATCACCAGTGCGCGGACGAACCGCACCAGCTCCGGGCAGGTGAGGTAGGACAGTTTCCCTTCGCCGGCGTGGTAGGCGAGCGCCCCGAACTGCTCGGGGCGCAACGCCACCAGCGGGTTCAGCCGGTACGCGCCGTCGAGGTCCATTGTGGACTGCGAAGGACCGGCTACGCGGAGTGGACGATGACGCCGCGGATGTTCTTGCCGTCGCGCAGGTCCTGGTAGCCCTCGTTGACCTGCTCGAGGGTGTACTTGCGGGTCACCAGCTCGTCGAGCTTGAGCTTGCCGGCGTCGTAGAGCCGCAGCAGCCGGACGATGTCGTACTGCGGGTTCGCCGAGCCGAACAGCGTGCCCTTGATCGTCTTCTCGAACAACGTCATCACGCCGCCGGAGACGTGCACGGTCAGCTTCTCGGGGTTGGCGAGCCCGGTGATGACCACCGTGCCGCCCTTGCCGACGACGTTGAACGCCTCGCTGACGACGTCCTCCTCGACCGTGCCGACGGTGATCAGCGCCTGGTCGGCCAGCTGGCCCCAGGTCAGTTCGTTGACCTTCTCGGCGGCTTCCGCCGCGGTCGCGAAGGCGTGGGTGGCGCCGAACTTGAGCGCGGCCTCCCGCTTGAACTCGACGGGGTCGACCGCGACGACGTACTTCGCGCCCGCGTGCGCGGCGCCCTGCACCGCGTTGATGCCGATGCCGCCGATGCCGTAGACGACGGTGGTGTCCCCGGCCCGGACGCCGCCCGCGTAGTTCGCGGTGGCCCACCCGGTCGGGACACCGCAGCCGACCAGCACGGCCGTCTCCAGTGGCAGCCAGTCGTCGACCTTGACGACCGAGTGCTGCGAAATGGTGGCGCGCTCGGAGAACGTGCCGAGCATGCACATGGCGCCGAAGTCCTGGCCGCCGCCGTGGAAGCGGAAGGTGCCGTCCGGCAGGTGGCCGTCGAGGATGGTGGCGCCCATGTCGCACAGGTTCTGGCGGCCGGTGGAGCAGTAGCGGCAGGTGCCGCAGTTGGGGATGAAGCTGCAGACGACGTGGTCGCCGGGCTGGACCTTGGTCACGCCCGGGCCGACGTCCTCGATGATCCCGGCACCCTCGTGACCGCCGATGATCGGGAAGCGCGGCACGAGGTCGTTGTCGATGAGGTGCAGGTCCGAGTGGCACAACCCGGCGGCGGTGTACTTGATGAGCACCTCGCCCGGGCCCGGGCCGTCGAGGTCCAGTTCCATGATCTCGAACGGCTTCCCGGCATCGAACAGTACGGCTGCCTTGGTCTTCACGGCCATCTCCTCCACGTGCGGCGGTGCACCCTTCGTGGCTCGATTGTGTGGAGGGGTGGCGTCGGTGGAGTGTCCAAATCCCGGACACCGCAGGTCCGGCCGGGTGAGCCGGGTCCGCGGCCGGCTGGGGGCGCGAATGACTCATTCGCGACGCTCGCACACCGAATACCCCGGCCGCCCGCTCGCAGAGCCGGCCAGCTCAGTGAGGCGAGGCGAGGCGATGCGTCAGCGGACCCGCAGGGCGCGCATCCGGTTGTAGAGCGTGGAGCGGCTGATGCCCAGCTGCTTCGCCGCTCGCACCTTGTTGCCGTCGCAGGCGCGCAGCGTCCGGACGATCACGTCGTACTCCGCCTGCTCCCAGCCGCTCAGTGCCGCTCCCGGGGCCGTGTCCGCGCAGCCCGGTGCGATGTCGGCCGCCGTCAGGTCGCCCGCCGAACGGCGGTCGGCCGCGCCCGCCAAGACCCCCTCCAGCTCGCGGAGGTTGCCCGGCCACTGTTGGGAACTCAGCAGCTCCAGGGCGCCCGGGGTCAAGCGGAGCGAGCCCGGCAGCAGGGCGCGGGCGATCGCCGGGATCTCGTCGCGGCGCTCGCGCAGCGGCGGCAGCTCGATCCGCCGGTGCATGCGCGCCGCCAGGGTCGCCTGCTCGCCACGCAGCTCTGGCAAAGGTCCGCTGAGCAGTGCGAACCACGCCGTCGTCGTGTCCAGGAGGCGGGCCAGGCGGACCGCCGCCAGCGGGGGCAGCAACTGGACGCCGTCGATCACCAGCAGGCCGGGCGCCGAAGCGGCGGCTTCGACCCGGGCGCACCATTCGGCCGCGCCGGTGACGACGTCGGACGCGTCGAACTCGTGCACCGGCTCGTCCCCGGCGACGACCCGCGCCGCCGTGCTGCGGCCGGCTCCCGGCTCGCCGGAGATCAGCACGCGCCGCCGGGCGCGCCCCGCGCTGCGGAGCCGCTCGTCGACCTGGGCGGGGAAGAGGCCTCGCGAGCTCCGCGGCCGCGACACGACCGGGCTCGACGTCCGCACCGGCGCCAGCTCGAACAGCAGGCCCGCGCTCGCCGACACCGCTTCGACGCGCACCTCGACCGGTGTCCCCGACGTCAGCCGGAGCCGGCCGAGGCCGCGCTGCGTCCGGCCCAGCTCGCGCAGCAGCCGGTGGTCCGCGGTGTCGACCAGCTCGGTCGCCGCGGTGTTCGCGAGCACGACGTCCTGGCCGAGCGCCAGCACCGCGCACGCCCGGTGCTGCACCGACTGGAACGCGGCCAGCAGCTGCTGCTCGGCGAGCTTCGCGCCGTCGAGCAGCCGCCGTTCGAGGTCGGCGACCGCGCGCCGCAGGAACGGCCCGAGCAGCGGGTTCGCGTCGCCGGCGGGGCCGGTGATGTCGAGGACGCCGGCCAGCCGCCGGGTCGTCGGGTGGACGACAGGGTGGCCGTAGCAGGTGAACTGCTTCATGGCTTCGAGGAAGTGCTCGTCGCCGTCGACGGAGACCCCGCGGCGGGTCTCGAACGGCGTCGCGAGGGAGTTCGTCCCGGTCCGCTCCTCCAGGAACTGGCAGCCCGGGACCGCGCTGATGTTCTCCAGGGCCAGCTCGACCGACCGCTCCGAGAACCGGCGGGCCACGATGCGGCACTCGTCGTCGGCGAGCACGACGCAGAACCGCGTGCCGGCCAGCTGCCGGGCCAGTTCGTCGAGCACCGGCGAGGCGGCACGCAGCAGCCGGCTGCGGCTGTCGACGTCGGTGACGTTCAGCCGCTCGACGGACGAGGCCGGCGAGAGCCCGGAAAGCTCCGCCCGCCGCCACGACTGCGCGATCTCGGTCCGCAGGTCCACTCGCACTCCTCGCCGAGCCGATCGGTGTCCCCGGCCGTCCATCATCACACGGACCGGGCGCGGGGGAGAACCTTCGCCTCGATTCCCGTTGCGGCACAACGGTTACGCCGGACCGCCCCACTCCGGAAGCCGGACGCCGTGCAGGCCCCGGTAGGCCGCGCGCTCCGGCTCGCGCCAGTGTTCCAGCAGGTCGGGGCGCGGTTTGAAGACTTCGACGCCGATGGGGTGGCAGACGTCGATCGGGTCGCGCGCGCCCGGTCCCCAGAGCGGGACGGAGAGGTCGCCGCCCGGGCAGGTGGACAGCGCGCACAGCAGGTCCACCTCGGCGAAGAACTCGAAGTGGTCGCCCGGACGGGCCGGGCAGGCCTTCATGAAGTACCGGTCGTCGTCGAGACCGGTGCACTGGAAGACGTTCAGGACGTCGTGCACGTCGAACTCCGTCAGCCCGAACGGCGCGACCGCCCGGACGAGGTTCGAGTGGCAGTGGAAGTCGAAGTCCTCGCCGGTGAGCAGCCGGTTGACGTACGGGTCGCAGCGGGTGCCGAGCAGGTCGTGCACTCGGCCGCCGTCCGCGTCCACGCCGTGGTCCTCGAGGGTGTCGGCGGTGATCGTCGCGAGCGGGCGGAGGAAGGGGAGCGTCGACCAGAGCCGGTCGAAGGTGCTGACGTGGGCGCGCTGCAGCTGCCGGGTGCGGGCGGCCCAGAAGCGTTCGCGGGGGTCTTCGGCGTTCCACAGGTTGAGGTCGCCGACCTGCGGACCCTCGACGGTCGTCAAGCGGCAGAGGTGGCCGCGCGGGATCCGCCAGGCGCGGCCGGAGCGGATCGGGATCTGGAAGGCGTCGACGAGTTCGCGGTCTTCGTCCTCGGCGAGCCGTCGGTAGAACGGCCGGTCGACGTCGAGCGCGCGGCCTTGGTAGGCGGGTCGGGGCATCGGGTCTCCCTCGTGCTGGTGGTGGCTCCAGCATGCCCTCGGCTACGCACAGTGGCGTTCGACCACTCGTTCGGCTGCTGGGTGGCGGCCCGTCCGGCTCCTACCGTCGAGGGGGCTCTACTCGTGGGAGGAGTGACCGGCGGTGCTCGTGGCTTTCCAGCGCACCGGCGAGGAGCGGCGCCTGCCCGCGGCGGCGGCGCACCTCGTGGGGTTGCTGCGTTCCTGGGGTCCGGGACCGGACCACCTGACGGGCCTGGCCCTGACCGGCATCACGGTCCCGAGCCGGCTCGGCCCCCGTTTCGTGGACGCGCTGGTGTTCACCCGGTCAGGGGTGGTGGTGATCGCGGCTCACTCACCGGGCGTTTCACCGGGCTCGGCCGAGCGGGCGGGCGCGGGAGTGGCGGCGGCGAAGGGAGCGTTGGCCGCACACGACGGCGGGCGGTACGTGACGGGGCTGGTCGCGGTGGTTCCGCGCCCGGCGGTGCCGGATGCGCCCGAACCAGTGGTGGAGCGGCCGGATCGACTGGCCGAGCCGGTGAGTCCCGGCTCGGCAGCAGGTCGTCCCGGGCTCGAGACGATCACGGTACCGGCGCCGCGCGAACCGATGGCGGAGTCACGCTCCCCGGCGGGCGATTCCGCTTGGCATGAGCCGGATCCGGTGTGGCGTGAGCCGGACCCGGGCGAACTCGAGCCGGGATCTGCCTGGCGGGTGCCGGATCAGGGCGATCGCGCGCCAGAACAGACGTGGCGTGAGCCGGATCAGGGCGAGTCGGGCTCGGCTTGGCGTGAGCAGGATCAACCCTGGGATGAGCGGGACAAGGGTGGGGCGAAGCCGAGCCAAACCTGGGGCAGTCCTGACCACGGCGACCCCGAGTCGGGCTCGGCTTGGCGCGAGCACAGCCAATCGTGGGGTGAGCGGGACAAGGGTGGGGCGAAGCCGAGCCAAACCTGGGGCAGTCCTGACCACGGCGACCCCGAGTCGGGCTCGGCTTGGCGCGAGCACAGCCA